>NZ_JBFNXQ010000042.1:0-41601 GCF_041018925.1 Geodermatophilus maliterrae | reverse complement strand
TGGCTGGGCGCGCAGCCGTCGCGGGCGGCGGCGCTGGCGACCGCCGCCGCGGCCGACGTGACCGAGCCGCTGCCGCGTGCCCGGCTGCTCACGCTGCAGGGGCGGATCGAGTGGAACACCCGCTCGCTCGACGCCGGCTACGACCACGTCGTGCACGCCGCGCAGGTCGCCGCCGGCGTCGACGAGGCACTGGCCCAGCAGCTGGCGATGCTCGCCGCCTCCCTGGCCGCCTGGGGCGCCCGGTCACCCCGCTCCTTCGACCCGGCCGCGCTGGTACCGGCTCCGGCACCGGACGCCGCACCCCGCGTCCGGGCCGCCCACGCCCTGCTGCACGGGTTCCGCGCCGCCGCCCGCCAGGACTGGACCACCAGCGCCGACTGCTTCCGCGACGCCTTCGCCCTCACCGACGCCGACCCGGTCGACGACCACGTGCTGCAGCCCAACCTGGGGGTCGCGGCCATGCTGGTCGACGACGACGAGCGCGGGCTGCGGCTGCACGCGGAGCAGCTGACCGCCGCCCGCCGCGCCGGCGCGCTGAGCATGGTCGAGCACGCGCTCACCCGCGGCGCGCTGTTCCAGCTCGCCACCGGGGCCTGGACGCAGGCGGCCGGCGCCGCGGCCGAGGCATTGGCGCTGACCGCCAGCACCGGCCATCCCGGCCTGACCGCGTTGCCGACCGCCGAGCTCGCGGTGCTGGCCGCCCTGCGCGGGGACGACGCCGAGCGCCACCTGGCCGAGGTGGCGGCGATCCGGGAGGCGCACCCGGTCGGGCTCGGCGATCTCCTCGTCGTCGACCTGGCGCGCTGGGCGCGAGGGCTCCGTGCCGGGCAGCCGGCGTCCGCGCTGCACCACCTGGAGCAGATCAGCTCACCCGGGCTCCGCCGCATGGCCGCGCTCGACCGCCTCGAGGCCGCCGTCCGGGCCGACCGGGCCGACCTCGCCCGCGCCTGGCTGGACGAGCTCGATGCGTTCGCCACGGGTACCGGCGCTCCGGCCGCCCTGGCCGTCGTCGAGCACGGCCGTGCTCTGCTCGCCGGGGACGACGCCGCCGAGGAGCACCTCCGGCGCGCCCTGCAGGCGCACGGGACGTCACTGCGTCTGCCCGACCGGGCCCGCACCCACCTCGCCCTCGGGGAGCACCTGCGCCGCGCCCGCCGCCGGGTCGACGCCCGCGAGCACCTGCGGGCCGCCCTCGCCGCCTTCGACGACCTCGGGGCCGCCCCCTGGTCCGAGCGCGCCGCGCAGGAGCTGCGCGCCTCGGGCGAGACCGCCCGCCGCCGCGACGTCTCCACCGCGACCGCGCTCACCCCGCAGGAGCGGCAGGTGGCCGCCCTGGTCCGGCAGGGGCTGTCCAACCGGGACGCCGCCGCGCGACTGTTCGTCAGCCCCCGCACCGTCGACTTCCACCTGCGCAACGTGTTCAGCAAGCTCGGCGTCACCTCCCGCGCCGAGCTCGCCGCACTCCCGCTCGACCGCTGAGGCCGGCCACCCGCCGGGGCGGACCCGGCGGTTCTCCCGGCGTGACGCCCGTCCCCCGCTCCTAGCGTCCGGTGCAGGAGCAAGCACCGACGGAGGAGCCGCGATGACCAGCACCGTGTCCCACGCCCACACGCCGCCCGCCGGCGACCGCGAGGTCCTCGACGTGATCGTGATCGGCGCCGGCCAGGCCGGCCTCGCCCTCGGCCACCACCTCGCGCGCCGCGACGCCGACTTCCTGCTGCTCGACGCCGGGCCCGAGGTCGGCCACTCCTGGCGGTCCCGCTGGGACTCGCTGCGGCTGTTCAGCCCCGCCCAGTACGACTCGCTGCCCGGGATGCCGTTCCCCGCCCCGGCCGACACCCACCCCGGCAAGGACGACGTCGCCGACTACCTCGCCGACTACGCCCGGCACTTCGCGCTGCCGGTCCGGCTGGACTCGCCGGTGCTGCGGCTGCACCGCGACGACGACGGCGTCTTCGCGGCCACCTCGCCCTCCGGCACGCTGCGCGCCCGGCAGGTCGTCGTCGCCACCGGCCCGTTCCAGGTCCCGTCCGTCCCCGCGGTCGCCGACCGGCTGGACCCGGCGGTGCCGCAGCTGCACAGCGCCGGGTACCGCAACCCGACCCTGGTGCCCGGCGCCGGCCGCGTGCTCGTCGTCGGCGCCGCCAACTCGGGCCTGCAGATCGCCGCGGAGCTGGCGGCCACCCGGCCGGTGACCGTGGCGGCCGGCTCCCGGCCGCTGGAGCTGCCCCAGCGGGTCCTCGGCCGCGACCTGTTCTCCTGGCTGACCCGCTTGCGGTTCTTCACCGTGCCGTCGCACACCCGCCTCGCCCGCCGGCTGCGTCGCCGCGGCGACCTGGTCATCGGCAGCCGCACCCGCACGCTGCGCCGCCGCGGGATCGACTTCCGGCCGCGGCTCGCCGGGTTCACCGGCCGCACCGCCGCCTTCGCCGACAGCGGCACGGCCGAGGTCGACGCCGTGGTGTGGGCCACCGGCTACCGACCCGACCACTCCTGGCTGCACGTGCCCGGGGTCGTCGTCGACGGGCAGGTCCGCCACGAGGCCGGCGTGACCGACGTGCCCGGGCTGTACTTCCTCGGGCTGCCCTGGCAGACGTGTCGCGGCTCGGCGCTGCTCGGGTTCGTCGGCGCCGACGCGGCCGCCCTCTCCGACCGCATGGCCGCCGACGCCCGCCGGGGCCACCTGGCAGGAGCGGCCGCCGTGCCGTCCCGGCGGGATCCCCTCCTGGCAGGGTGACGGCCGCACGGAGGGTCCGTCGGGGTGGACGGGGGCACACCGTCCCCGTGCCTGCGGCCGACCACCCGCACCGAGCGACCCGAGCGCCACGGCAGGCAGGAGCGGACCGACCCCATGGCAACCACGGCGCTGGTGGTCCTCGACCTGGGCGGCACGTTCGCCTTCGCCCTCAACGGCGCCCTGACCGCCCTGCGCGCCACCCGACTCGACATCGTCGGTGTGGTCACCCTCGGCATGATCACCGCGCTCGGGGGCGGCACCATCCGTGACCTGTTCCTGGACAGCCTGCCCCCCGCCACCTTCCTCGACTGGCGCTACCTGGCCGTGGCCGCCGGGGGCGGCCTGATCGCCTTCGCCTCCGGTCACCACCTGGAACGCATCAACGGGACGATCAACGTCCTCGACGCCGCCGGGTTGAGCCTCTTCGCCGTCACCGGCGCGCTCAAGGCGACCGGACTCGGCTTCGGCCCCGCCCAGGCCGTCATCGTCGGCGCGATCACCGCGGTCGGCGGCGGCACCATCCGCGACGTGCTCATCCGCCGTGTCCCGTCGGTGCTCAGCAGTGGCCTCTACGCCGTTCCGGCGCTCGTCGGCGCCACCGCCGTCGTCGTCGCCGAGCTGCTCGGGGCGCGCGGGTCGGTCGCCACGGTCGGCGCTGCGGTCCTGTGCTTCGTCATCCGCATGGTGGGGGTCCACTTCGACGTGAACGCGCCCGTCCCGCCGGGCAGCCCCCCGCCCGAGGACGGGTGACCCGCGCCGTCCCGGTCTGCCTCTGGCGGCCAGCCAGGCCAGCGCGGCGACCACGAGCGCCTGGGTGCCGGTGTCCAGCGTCGGCTGGACGACCGGCGCGAAGGCGGCGGAGTGGTTCACCGGGACGTCCTGGAGGACCCGGCCGGCGCGTGCCGCCTCCCCGTAGCGGTCGGCGTCGGTCCCACCGATGAACCAGTACGTGTAGGGGACGCCCAGCGCGGTCGGGATGTCGCCGGGAACGGTCACCTCGCTGGCGTAGGGCAGCCCGGTCGCCTCCCGTACCGGGAGCGCGTCCATGTCGGCCCGGAGCAGCACCACCGGGCCGTCGCCGTTGCGCAGCACACCGACGACGCCGGTGCCGCCCACCCGCTCGTGCACCTCGTAGCCGGCCGCGCGGAGCCGGTCGGCGACGAGGGCCGCCGTCCGGTTTTCCTGGTGCGAGAGCTCGGGGTGCCGGTGGACCTCCCGGTACAGCTCCTCCTGCCAGGGCCGGCAGTCGTCCAGACCGGCCAGGACCTGCGAGGCAGCAGTCGACTCCGACGTCATGGCCACGTCCGTTCCCACCGAGGATCCCTGCACCGGCAGTATGCCGACGTGCGTCGACCCGACCGGGTCGCCGGCCGTCCGGGTTGCCGGGCACGGGCAAGGTCCCCGGGTCCGATTTCACCGACCGCTGCCCTTCCCCGGCAGCCGGGAGCCGGGCATGGTCGGGACAGGACCAGGGGAGCGCCGACGCCCCCGACGACGGGAGGGGACGACGGATGACCGCGCGCACGCTCCTCCCCTCCGGCACCCGCGTCCCCGCGCCCGGCGCTCGCGGTCCGCGCGGCCTGGACGTGCTGCGGCGCGGTCGGGGCCGGGCGCCTCCGCGGTCCCTCCGACCCCCTCGGCTCCGCCCCCCCAACGCGTCCCGCCCCGGGACGCGTTCTCGTCGTATCCCCCAGGAGGGACCCGTGTCCACGACCACCACCCCGTCCGCTCCCACCGCGACGGCCTTCGAGCCGTTCCGGGCCCTGCTGCAGACCCAGCGGGCCGACTGCCTCCAGCAGCGGGAACTGGCCCTGGCCGAGACCGCCACGTCGGTCCCGGACCCCGTGGCGACCAGCCGGGCCGCCACGCTGCTGCGCACGGTCGAGGAGATCGACGCGGCCCTGGACCGGCTCGACGCCGGCACGTACGGCACCTGCGTGCACTGCGGGTCCGCCATCCCCCGCGAGCGTCTGGAGTCCCGTCCGTTCGCGGCCGCCTGCGTCTCCTGCCAGCAGGCGACCTGAGCCCGGGACACCCAGCGCCACCCGGCCGAGGCGTCCACCCCGGTCGCCCCTGCCAGACAGCCGCCGGTCGTACCGAGTCCGGCGGCGCCATCGCCGGTGAAGGAGCTCGCATGCCCGCCGACCAGCCCCGGCACGGCCCCGCCTTGGTGCCCGGATCCCCCCGGCAGGTGGCCGTGGTCGGAGCCGGGATGGTCGGCCTGGCCACCGCCTGGTTCCTGCAGGAGGCCGGCGTGGCGGTCACCGTCTACGAGCGGGACCACGTGGCCGCCGGCGCCTCCTGGGGCAACGCCGGCTGGCTGACCCCGGGGCTGGTCGCGCCGCTGCCGGAGCCGGCCGTGCTGCGCTACGGCCTGCGCGCGGTGACCAGCCCGCGGTCGCCGGTGTACGTCCCCCTGCGCGCCGACGGGTCACTGCTGCGCTTCCTCGGCTCCTTCGTCCTGCACAGCACCGCCCGCCGGTGGCGGCGCGGCATGGCCGCCTTCGTGCCGCTCAACCGGCGGGCCCTGGAGGCGTTCGACGTGCTCGCCGCCGGCGGGGTGGAGGCGCGGACGCAGCCGGCCCGGCCCCTCCTGGCCTGCTTCCGCCGCGAGCGCGACGTCGAGCCGCTGCTCACCGAGCTGGAGGCGATCCGCGCCACCGGCCAGGACGTGGACGCCTCCCCGGTGACCGGCCGACGGGCACGGGACCTGGAGCCGGCGCTGACCGACCGGGTCGAGGCCGCGGTGCAGATCCACGGCCAGCGGTACCTGCACCCGCCGGAGTTCCTCGCCTCCCTCGCCCACGCGGTGCGCACCCGCGGCGGCGAGCTGCTCGAGGGCACCGGCGTGACCGACGTCCGAGACGAGCCGGGCGGCGTCACCGTCGTCACCAGCACCGGAGGACGGCAGCGGCACGACGCGGTCGTCGTCGCCACCGGCGCCCACCTCGGCGAGCTGGCCCGCCGCCACGGCGTCCGGCAGCCGGTGCAGGCCGGGCGCGGCTACAGCTTCAGCGTCCCCGTGGAGCAGCTCCCCCGCGGCCCGCTGTACTTCCCGGCCCAGCGGGTGGCCTGCACGCCGCTGGGCGACCGGCTGCGGGTGGCTGGGATGATGGAGTTCCGCCGCCCCGGCGAGCCGCTGGACCCACGGCGGATCACCGCCGTCGTCGACGCCGTCCGCCCGTTCCTGCGCGGGGTGCACCTCGACGACCGGCGCGACGAGTGGGTCGGATCCCGCCCGTGCACGCCCGACGGGCTGCCGCTGCTGGGTGCCACCGCCTCCCCGCGGGTGTTCGTCGCCGGCGGCCACGGCATGTGGGGCATCGCGCTCGGCCCGGCCACCGGCCAGCTGCTGGCCCAGGCCGTCGTCAAGGGCGAGGCTCCGCCGGAGCTGACGCCGTTCGACCCACTGCGCCAGACCCCCTGACGCCTGCGCGAAGGAGCTCCCCGTGCCGCACTCCCCCGACCGCCCTCCGACCCCCGACCGCACCGAACTGCTGTCCGTCACCGCACTCCCGCCCACCCGGCCGGGTCACGTGGTCGTCGAGGTGGCGGGCGAGGTCGACACGTACACCGCTCCCCTGCTCGACGCCTGCCTGACCACGCAGACCCGCCGACGCGGTGTCTCCGAGCTGACCGTCGACATGGAGCAGGTGACGTTCCTGGGCGTCGCCGGGGTCTCCGCCCTGGCCCGGGCGCAGCGCCGGTGCCGGATGCGCGGAGCACGTCTCGTGGTCGTCCGCGGCGGCCGGCGCAGCGTACAGCGCCCGATCCAGCTCTGCGGGCTCACGGACGTCCTGCCCTCCGAGCCGGGGGCTGCGGGGAGGGCGGACAGCCGCGTCGCGCGCACGGGGTCGCCGTCGCCGGCCCGTGCGCACCGGACCGCGGCGCGACGCCGGGGAGCACTGTGCCGGTGAGCGGCGACAGCCGGTCACCGCCACCGCCGGCTCCTCGGCCGACGACGCCTCGGCAGCCGGCCGGGGGCCGGTCCGGCCGGCTCGTGCCCTGGTGCTGCCGACCGTCGGCGCGGAACACTCGGTCGAGCCATCGGCCGCGCGGCGGACCCGCCCGGCGCCAAGGGGACAGATGACGCCCAGCGGGCACCGCGCACCCACCGGAGGGGCCGACCGGCCGTCAGCAGCCGACGGCTGGCTCGACTCGGTCGCGGGGTCGGCGGCGGCCGCCTGCCAGGCTCCCGTCGACCTGCTCGGGACGTACCTCCCGATGCTGGCCGACGCCGCCATCCACGGGCGCCGCCCCGACGCCTGGGAGCTCGACGCGGTACGGGAGCTGGGCGGGCACGCCGCCGCCCAGGGTGTGGGGGCCCGCCGCGCGGTGGAGCTCTACCTGTCGGCGGCGTGGCGCCTGTGGCGGGAACTGCCGACGGTCGAGCGGTCGGCCGACCCGGAGAAGGTGCGCAGCGCCGCCGAGGCGGTCCTCCGTGTGCTCGACGACGCCGTCGGTGCACTCGTCGACGGCCACCAGTCCGAGCGGCGGGAGATGATCCGCCACGAGGAGGCACTGCGCCGCGAGTTCGTCGACGACCTGCTCCGCGGGGACGCCGACGTGTCGCGGATGGTCGCGCGCGCCGAGCCGTTCGGGATCGACCTGGGCAAGTCCCACCAGGTGGCGCTCGCGGCGCCACGCGCTGCCGGTGGCGCCACGGACCGCGCGGCCGTCGTCCTCGAGCGGGTCGTGGTGGACCGCTTCGGTGACCGGGACGTGCTGGTCGCCACCAAGGACGGCCGCGTGGTCGTCGTCGTGCCGTCCCGCTCGGCCGTGGCCGGCTCGCCCGCGCCCGGTGCCGACATCGGTCCGGTGCTCCACCAGGAGCTGGGCCGGTTGAGGAGCGGTCAGCGCTGGCGGGTGGCGGCCGGACGCCCCTTCCCCGGCGCCTACGGCGTCGCCCGCTCCTACGAGGAGGCCCGCGAGGCGCTCACCTTCGCCGACCGGCTGGACCTCGACGCCGACGTCGTGCACGCGCGCGACCTGCTCGTGTACCGGGTGCTGGGGCGGGATCGGGCAGCCCTCGTCGACCTGGTGCGCGACGTCCTGGGACCCCTCAGCCGGAGTCGCGGCGGCGCGGAGGTGCTGCTCGACACCCTGCAGGCGTACTTCGCCGCCGGCGACGTCGCGACCGAGGCCGCCCGGCGGCTGCACGTCTCCGTCCGCACGGTCACCTACCGGCTGGCCCGGATCGCCCAGCTCACCGCCCACAGCGTCGCCGTCCCGGACCAGCGGTTCTCCCTCCACGCCGCCGTGCTCGGCGCCCGGCTGCTCGAGTGGCCGGCGAGGCCACTGCCGACCGACCCGTGACCGCCGGGCCGGGGCGGCGAGGAGCGGCGTCGAGCACCGTCACGTCGTCCCCGGGGTGCGCCGGTCCCGGGGCTCGCCCGACGACGGGTGCCCCGCACCGTCGAGGGGGACGTCGCGGGTCGTCGACGGTGCGGGCGGCCGGCCGCCGCCGTCCAGCAGTGACCAGTAACGCCACAGCAGCCACCGGGGCGCGACGGCGACGGCGATGGCCAGGCCGGCGACCGGGGCTCCGAGGACGACCAGCAGGATGGCGAGCAGGCTGCCGGCGACCACCGCGGCGGTGAGGTCCACCGGCCTCGAGGAGCGTGGTCCGCGGACCGTCGGGTCGAGGACCGGACGGGAGGGTTCCCGGGCCTCCTCCGCATACCGACGCCGGATCTCGTCCCAGGCTCCCTGTTCGTCGTGACCGAGCACCGTCCACCTCCTGCCGCTCCCCAGCCTGACGAGAACCGGGCGGGTGCACGAGGGGGCCGACCGGCCAGGAGCAGCAGCCCGTCGTTGCCGGGATCCGGCAACCGCGGGCAACGACCCGGCGATCATCCCCCGCGCCGCACCGGGACAGGGGCGCCACGAGCCCCGGTGGCCCTGGATCCGGCAGGTCACCCCGCGACCGGGGACGGGCGGACCACCGCCACGGGACACGGGGAGTAGGCGATGCAGCGCAGGCCGACCGACCCCAGGAGGAGGCTCGACCAGCCGCTCCGCCCGCGCGACCCGACCACGAGCAGGTCGGCCGCCTCGGCCACCTCGGTCAGGACGTCCCACTCGACGCCCTCCACGGTCTCCGCGCGGACCTGGACACCGGGCGACCCGCTCTGCCACGCGCTCTGCAGGCTCTCCCGGAGGACGCCGTCGGCCTGCTCCCGCAGGGTGGTGACCGGCCGCTCCCACGGCGGGCCGCCGTAACCGGAAACGGTGTC
Source organism: Geodermatophilus maliterrae (assembly GCF_041018925.1). NCBI lineage: Bacteria > Bacillati > Actinomycetota > Actinomycetes > Geodermatophilales > Geodermatophilaceae > Geodermatophilus > Geodermatophilus maliterrae. The sequence goes on along the minus strand of NZ_JBFNXQ010000042.1, from coordinate 32,628 downwards.
GGTCCAGGCGTGCACGACGTGCAGCTCGCCACCGCGCAGCCGCGCCTCTGCCTCGGCGAAGCGCAGCGCGGCGGCGGACCCGGCCGAGCCGTCGACCCCGACCACCACCCGGCTGGCGGGTTGCTGCCACAGGACGGCGCCGTGCGTGGAGTCGTCGTCGCGCACGACGACCACTGGTCCGCGGGCGTGCTGCGCGCACTGCTGGCTGACCGAGCCCAGCACCGCACCGCGCACCGGGCCTCGACCACGGGAGCCGACCACCAGCAGGCCGTCGGGCTCAGCGGCGTCGATCAGCTGCTGGGCCGGCTGCCCGTACCGCATCTCGGGACGGACCGGGACGGCCTCGCACCCCGTGGCCGCAGCGACCTCTGCGGCCTCGGTGCCCATCCTCGACCGCACGTCCCGCTCGAGGTCGGCGACGTCCGGCCGGCCGATCCCCGCGTCGTGGACGTGCGGCGGCCGGTCCTGCGGCCAGACGGTGACCGGCCGGACCGCTCCTCCGCGCAGCCGCGCCTCCTGCAGGCCCCACGCCAGGGCGGTGCGCGCGCCGGCCGAACCGTCCAGTCCGACCACGACCTCGGTGGTCGTCGCTGCCTCGTCCATCGGTGCTCCCTCCCCGGGCCACTCCCGGGCCCTCGATCCGCGGTCCCGCTGACCGGCCCCTACCCATCGACCCGGCCCGATCCCCTGCCCGACCGGTCGGCGGTGCATGCTGCGTCACGCCCCGCCCCCGGCAGCACCCCGAGGAGACACGTGACCGCCGACCAGCCACCCGCCGTGCCCCCGGACCTCGCACCCGACGAGCGGGACCGCTTCTTCCTCGGTCTCGCGGTGGACCAGGCCAGGATCGGCTGGGAGGAGGGCGGCGTCCCGATCGGCGCGGCCCTCGTCCACGACGGCCGCGTGCTGGCGGTGGGGCGCAACCGACGGGTCCAGATGGGCAGCGCGATCCGCCACGGCGAGACCGACTGCGTGGAGCGCGCGGGCCGGCTGCCGGCGTCCGTGTACCGCAGCAGCGTCCTCTACACCACGCTCTCGCCGTGCTTCATGTGTGCGGGGACGGCGCTGCTGTACGAGATCCCGCGGATCGTCATCGGCGAGAACCGCAGCTTCTCCCAGTCCGAGGAGCTGCTGCGGTCGCACGGCGTCCGGCTCGACGTCCTGGACGACCCGGCCTGCACCGAGCTGATGCAGCGGATGCTCACCGAGCGCCCGGAGCTGTGGCGGGAGGACATCGGCGAGGAGCCGTGAGACGGCCCCGGCGACACCGGCACCCCGAGGGCCCCGACCCGCGTCGCCGCGGATCAGGGCCCTCGGGGTGCCGGCCGGGTCAGTGCGCGGGGACCGCACCCGGTCGTCCGGTGCGGTCGAAGTAGCCCTCGGGGCACTCGACCCGCCGGATGCGCCGGACCTCCTCCACTGTCGCCGCGGCGTGCTCGGCGATCTCCCCCAGCGTGGCGACCCACATGCCGTCGAGCGCGCGCACGTCCTCGATCAGCCGCTCCAGCGCGACGGCCTTCGACGGGCGCCCGGAGATGAACGGGTGGTTGGTCAGGACGAAGCACCCCCCTTCGGCGTGGTGCGCCTGCGCCTCCAGCAGCCACATCTCGTGCACCTTGGCGGGGCTCTCGATGACGCCGCTGCCGGTCCAGCCGGGGTAGAAGGCGTACTGCTCCCAGTCGTCGAGGGTCCAGTCGACCGGGATCTCCACGAGGCTGCCCCGGCCGCTCTCGCCCGAGAACCGGTAGGGGACGTCGCCGTCGAGCAGGCTGGAGTCGTACCGGAAGCCGCGTTCGATGAGCAGGTCGGCGGAGTGCCAGTTCATCTCCCACCAGGGGGCCCGGTACCCGACCGGCCGCACACCGAGCCGGTCGAGCGCCTCCAGGCCGCGGTCGATGTACTCGGCCTCCTGCTCGGCCGAGATGCCCTGCATCGGCTCGTGCAGGTAGCCGTGGTGGGCGATCTCGTGGCTGGCGTCGACGATCTGCCGGACCGTGTCCGGGTAGGTGTCCGCGGTGAAGCCGGGCACGAAGAAGGTGGCCGTCACCTCCTGCCGCTCCAGCAGCCGCAGGAGCCGCGGCACGCCGACCCGGGGCCCGTAGGCCTGGTGGGTCATCAGGGACATGCGGGAGGAGGCCGACGGGTCGTGTGCCAGCAGGCAGGACTCGGCATCGACGTCGAAGGTGAAGGCCGCCGCGGCACGGTGGCCACCCGGCCAGGTGAGGCTCACGCCGACACCTCCGATGCCCGGTCGCTGCGCGGCTCGGCGACGCCGTTGTACCGCGCCGCCGCGATCGGCCCGAGGACCGCGTACACCAGGGCACTGGTGAGCCCGCCGGCCAGCCAGCTGAGGTCGACGCCGCCCAAGGCCACCGCGACCGGACCCTGCAGGAACGGGACGAGTCCGTACATGAACAGCCAGGTGGCGAAGATGCCCGCGAAGAAGGCGGTGAAGCCGGCCCAGTTCACGTCGGCCAGACGCGACGACCCGACGGGGTCGAAGAGCCGGTCGACGCGGACGGTGTCGCGCTCGATCCGGTAGTAGTGGACGAGCATGATGCCGCCCCACGTGGCCACCCAGGCGACCAGCCCGATCAGCCAGGTGTCCAGGACCGTCGCGAAGTCCTCCTGGTAGATGAAGAAGACGACGACGCCCATCGAGAGAACCCCGACCAGGACGCTGAGACTGCGGCGCGGGATCTTGATGTCCAGCGCCTGGGTCGCCACCGAGAAGGTGTAGATGTTGAGGATGTTGGTGGCGATCGGGCCGTGCAGGACCAGCAGCAGCACCGGGATGGCCAGCGCGCCGAAGTTCTCGACGATCAGCTGGCCCGGGTCCACCGAACCGTTCTTGGTCGCCAGCGTCGCGCCGAGCACGCCGAGCCACACGACCGGGATGAACTGGCCCAGCGTGCTGGCCAGGTAGAGCTTGCGCCGGGGCATGCGCGTGCTGACGAAGCGCGAGTAGTCGGCCGCGTAGGTGAACCAGGTGATCCCCCAGCCGATGCCGATGGCGGTCATGATCGCGGTCATCGCCGCGATCCGCTCGCCGCCGGACAGGACGGCGCCCTCGGGGCCGGCGTAGGACCAGTCGACGTCGAGGAAGAACCAGGCGACGACCGACATGAGGACGAGGACGGCGATGGTGGGCGGAACGGTCCACCGCTCGAACGCCGAGATCGCCCGGTACCCGAGCCAGGAGATCGCCACCTGGATGGCCATGAGGAAGGCCGCGACGCCGATCTTGGCCGCGTAGTTCTCGGCGGCCGGGTCGACGACCCCGAGCTTGCCGAGGAGCGCCATGACCAGATCCAGGATGATCCAGGTGTTCACCGCGCACCAGCCGATGGACAGCGCTGCCTGGATGATCGAGGGCAGGTAGTTGCCCCGGCGCCCGAAGGCCGCGCGGCCCAGGACCATCCCGGTCACGCCGGTCTTCTGTCCCAGCAGCACGAACAGGCCGAACAGGCCCATGCCGATCAGGTTGCCCAGGATCAGGACGAGGAGGGTGTCGACGAGGCCCAGGCCGAGGTTGATGCCGAGGGCCCCGAGCACCCAGTTGATCGGCGCGATGTTGGCGCCGCACCAGATCCAGAACTGGCCGGAGACCTTGGTCGTGCGGGAGCTCTCGGGGATCGGTTGGAGCTGCTCCTCGACGTCGTGGATGGACGCCGGCTCGGGATCGGCAACGGCAGACATGGCGGCCTCCGGGGGTCAGGGGGACCTGGATTGGGGTCGTCACATCGTGGGTGTTGTGGATCACGTGCGACAAGACGCAGAGTGTCGTCCATGAGCCGCGTTCTACCTGACAGTTCGTCATGCGGCTGACCCTGGGCAGGGCGTTGCGACACCCGAGCCTGCGTCCGGGGCAGCCGCGTCTGCTCACCGGGAGCGCGGGTCTGCAGCGCCGGGTGCGCTGGGTGCACTCCAGCGAGGTCCTCGAGATCGCGTCGCTGCTCCGCGGCGGCGAGCTGCTGCTCACCGGCGGGTCGATGCTGGCCGGGGCCTCCGCGGCGGACCTCCGCCGGTACGTGACGGAGCTGGCCGACCGGCACGTCACCGCGGTGGCGATCGAGACCGGACCGCGCCTGCCGGCCGTTCCGCCGGCGCTCGTCGGTCAGGCGGACGTCCTGGGGTTCCCGGTGATCCAGCTGCGCCGCCAGATCCCCTTCGTCGACGTCGCCGAGGCGATCAACGCCGAGCTGGTCAACGACTCCGTGTCCCGGTTGCGGCACGGAGGGGAGCTGGCGCACGAGCTGTCGGCAGTCCTCGCCGGCGGGGGCGACGTCGCGGCCCTGCTGGACGCCCTCGTGCAGCGGACGGGACTGCCCGCCGCACTGTTCGACGGCGCCGGGGAGCTGATCAGCGAGGTCCGCGCGGCCGCCACACCGGAGGAGCCGGCCTCGGCCACGCCGCAGCACGGTGTCACCACGCGGATCACCGTCCGCGGGGCGCACGCGGCCACCCTCGTCTTCCACCCCCGGGCCGACACCGACCTGGACCTCCTGGGCATCGTCAGCGAGCGGGCCGCCGAGGCCCTGGGGCTCGCACTGCTGCGGACACACGCCCCGTCCACCCGCGACTTCGCCGGCAGCGAGCTCGCCCGTCTGGCCGGCCGCGGTGCGCGGGACCGGGGCCGGTTGACGCACCTGGCCCGGATCGTCGGGTTCGCCCCCGAGGACCCGGTCGTGGCCCTGTCCGTGACGACCGCGACCCCGGGCGCGGGCCTGCCCGGCTTCGACGGGCTGCTCCGCCAGTACGGCCGCGTCGCGATGGACACCGCCGACACCGAGGGCCGGGTCGTGCTCTCGCTGGCCGGCCGCAGGAACGCCCCCGCCCGTCGTTACGAGCTGGTGCGCGCCCTGGGCGAGTGGGCACGGGAGCTGGACGCCGTCCTCGTCGCCGTCGGCCCGGTGGTCCCGGGGCTGGCCGCGGTGTCGACGTCGATGGAGCTGGCCGTGGCGTCGCTGCGGCAGCGGACCGCCTACGGCCCGGGCTCGGTCGTGGACGCGACGACCCTCGTCGTCGAGACCCTCCTGGACGCCGAGGACCCGCTCCTCGGGCGTGCCCGGTTCGTCCGCGGTCAGCTCGCCATGCTGCTCGCCCTCCGTGCCGACGAGGGTGAGCTGCTCATGCACACGCTCGAGACCTACCTGGACTCCGGCTGCACCAAGACGCGCACCGCCGAGCTGCTGCACCTGCAGCGGCAGTCGCTCTACGGGCGGCTGGAGCGGGCCTTCGTCCTGCTCGGCGGTGACCCGACCGGCACGCCCCGCGCCCTCGCCCTGCACCTGGCCCTGCGGCTGCGCCACTCCGAGCAGCTGCGGGAGCCGCCCCCGGGCGGCTGACCGCGCACCCGGTTCCCGCAGCGCCGGACGAGGCCGTGCCGCGGCGCGGGCGCCGTCAGACGCCGCCGAGGCGGGAGCTGACCTCGCCGGCGGCGGCCCTGACCGTCTCGGCGAGCACCGCGAGCTGCTCGGTGGAGATGCGGAACCGGGGCGCCGACAGCAGCACGGCCGCGACCAGCTCGCCCCGGTGGTCGAACACGGGGGCGGCCACGCCGACCTCCTCCAGGGAGGTCTCCCCGTAGTTCACCGCGCAGCCCCGGTCGGCGACCTCGCGCAGCCTGACCAGATAGGCGTCGAGGGCCGCCTCGGTGAGCCCGGGGAGGTCGATCGCGCCCTTCATCACGAGGCTGCGGACGGTGAAGGGCTCGAGCTGGGCCAGGAAGACCTGGACCGACGAGCTCGCGGCCGTGTCGTAGCGGGTCCCCAACGGTGTCGTGTGCTTGACCTGGTGCTGGCTGGGCACCTGTTCCACGCAGATCGCCTCCCCGCCGTCCCAGACCATGAGCGCCGCGGTCTCACCCGTGCGCCGGCTCAGGTCCCGCAGCACGGGATGGGCCACCCGCCGCACGTCGAGGTCGGCCAGCAGTGGCCCGGCCATCGCGATCACCCCCAGGCCCAGCCGGAAGCGCCGCGTGGACGGATCCCGTTCGACGAGGTCCTCGAGCTCGAGGGTGGCGAGGATGCGCGACACCGTGCTCTTGTGCAGCCCCACCCGGGCGGCGATCTCGGAGACGCCGAGGAGGGGCTCGTCCACCGTGAAGGCGCGGAGGACGGCGAGGCCGTTCTTCAGCACCGAGATCCCGCGGCCCTCACCGGTCTCGGGGAGGTCCTCGGCGAGGGACTGGCCGTCGGTTGATGTCATCGAGCTCCCATGTCGTCGTTCCCGACCCCGACGATGCCACGCCGCGGACGGCGGTCCACGGCGTGGCATCGCCGTCCTCCGCGCGGCTCAGGCGCCCAGGACGTTGTGCTCGGGCCCGAAGGGGAACCTCGTGATGTTCTCCGCTCCGCCCTCGTGCACGACCAGGATGTCGTGCTCGCGGTACCCGCCGGCGCCCGGCTGGCCCTCGGGCACCATGATCATCGGCTCCATCGACACCACCATGCCGGGCTCGAGGACGGTGTCGATGTCCTCCCGGAGCTCCAGGCCGGCCTCGCGTCCGTAGTAGTGGCAGAGGACGCCGAACGAGTGCCCGTAGCCGAAGGTCCGGTTGGGCAGCAGGCCGTACCCGGTGTAGATCTCGTTGAGCCGGTGCGCGATCTCGGCGCAGGAGATCCCGGGCTTGATGAGCTCCAGTCCGGCGCTGTGGACCTCGACGTTGACGTTCCAGAGCTCCAGCGACCGCTTGTCGGGCTCGCCGTAGAACAGCGTCCGCTCGAGGGCGGTGTAGTAGCCCGAGGTCATCGGGAAGCAGTTGAGGCTGAGGATGTCGCCGCGCTGCACCCGCCGGGTGGTGGGCCAGTTGTGCGCCCCGTCGGTGTTGATGCCGGACTGGAACCACACCCAGGTGTCGCGGATCTCGGTGTGCGGGAAGGTGTGGGCGATCTCGCGCACCATCGCGTTCGTGCCGGCGAGGGCCACCTCGAACTCCGGCACCCCCTCGGTGATCGCCGCGCGGATGGCCTCGCCACCGAGGTCGCCGATGCGCGCGCCGTGCTTGATGAGCTCGATCTCCTCGGCGGACTTGACCATGCGCTGACGCATCGTGGCCTTGGAGATGTCCACGAGGACCGCGTCGGGGAACGCCGCCTCGAACTTCCGGCGCATCTCCAGCGGCAGGGTGTCGTCCTCGACGCCGATCCCGCCGGGGTCGACGCCCCTGCTGCGCAGGCTCTCCCGGATCACCCAGACGTAGTTGTCGCGGTGCCAGTCGGTGTAGACGACGTTGTCCCCGAAGGTGCGGCGCCAGGGCATGCCGGCGTCGATGTTGGCCGAGACGGTGAACTGGTCGTCCTGCGTCACCACGAAGGCGTAGGGACGGCCGAAGGAGGTGTAGAGGAAGTCCGAGTAGTACTTCACGTTGTGGTACGAGGTGAGCAGCGCGACGTCGACGCCCTCCTCGGCCATGACCTCGCGCAGGGACGACAGCCGGCGCTCCATCTCCTCCGCCGAGAAGGTCTGCCGCTCCTTCTCGCCGTTGTGGATCACCTTCAGGCGCTCGAGCTCGGCGACGGACATGGGGTTCTCCTCTTCGCTGACGGTCGGTGCGGGGTGCCGTTCCAGCGGGGCCCGGGTGCCGGAGGACGGCGTCCCGACGGCGCAGTCCGCGCCGCGCTGGTTGCGGCTGTAGCAACGTGGTTGCGACGTTAGGAGTTGCGCGGACCGGTGTCAACCTGCTGCCGTATGCACAATCAGGCTCACCTGGGACCGTCACAGGCTCGCTCCGCGTTCTTGACTGTTGTCGCAGCCGCATCCACGTTTCTCAAAAAGCAACGCTGTCGCGGCGGATCCGTCAGAGAAGGGGACGGCCGTGGCCGACATCCTCGACCTCGAGCTGAGCGAGCTCGACCCGGACGTGCACGCCGCCATCACCGCCGAGCTGCACCGCCGGCAGTCGACGCTGGAGATGAGCTGCTGCTCGCGAGGGGATGGCCGGCTTCACCATCGAGCGGGTCGCCGACCTGGCCGGATCCAGCAGGATGACCATCTACGAGTGGTGGCCGTCGAAGGGCGCGCTGGCCCTGGACGGCTACTTCACCGCGATGGAGCTGGCGCTCGCCGTCCCCGACACCGGCGACATCCGGGCGGACCCGACCACCCAGCTGCGCTCGTTCGTGGGTGTGCTGCGCGACACCCCGGCCGGCAGGGTGATCGCCGAGCTGATCGGCCAGGCCCAAGTCGACCCGGACCTCGCCGCGGTCCACCGCGAGCGCTACTCCGGCCCCCGCCGCGAGCTGGCCGTCACCGCACTGCGGCGTGCGCAGGAGCGCGGCCAGGTCCGGCGCGACGTCGACCCCGAGGTCGTCGTCGACCAGCTCTGGGGCGCCTGCTACCACCGCCTCCTGCTGCCCGACCAGCCGCTGACCGACGAGTTCGCCGATGCCCTGGTTGCCCACCTCTTCGACGGCGTGCGCTGAGCAGGGCCACGGCACGGGGAGGCGTGCGACACCGGAACCGGGACCGACCGGCTGCGCAGCCGGTTCGGCGAGCTGCTCGAGGAGCACCGCGCGACGCTGCCTGGCACGAGCCGGCCCGACCCGCTGGACCCGCCGGCTCCCCCGTGGCACGGCACCGCTGACGGTCCGGCGGCCCCAGGCGGGAGGCCGGGATCCCGAAGGCGCTCGCCGAGCCGATCGGCAGCTGGCCGGAGTACGCGGGAGCCACTGTCGTCGACCCCCCACCGCACCCCCTCGACAGGCGCTCGGGACCCTCGCGTGATCGCCTGGCTCTGCTGCGGGCGCACACGGAGCGATGACCCAGCGCAGCCCACACCCCCGAGGAGTGCTCATGACGCCGGACCCCGCACTCGAACCGTCCCTGGGTACCGACCCGGACGCGGGCCCCGGATCGGTCAGCTCGACCGAGTCGGCCGGGAGCATCGCCTCGGTCGGCAGCGCGGGGTCGATCAGCTCGACGGCCTCAGCAGGCAGCGTCGCCTCACGGGCGAGCTCTGGCTCCCTCGCCTCGCTGGCCTCCGCCGGCAGCATCGCGAGCATCGGCTCGGCGTTCAGCCTCGCTAGCATCGGTTCGCTCGGGAGCGTCGCCAGCATCGGCTCCGTCGGCAGTGTCGCCTCGATCGCCAGCAGCGGTCAGATCGGTGCCGTCTTCGGCATCCCCGTGTCCCGGCTGCTGGTCCTCGCCCTCCTCCGTCCCCGGCGGCGGCACCCGGGACGGCGCCGTGGGGTCGGCGCGCCCTCAGCCGTCCGGTCGACGAGGCGTCACCGAGGGCGGCGCCGGCGCGGGTGAGCCGTCAGCCGCCCGCCGCGGCGCCGACGCCGACCACGTCCTCCCGCACGCCCGCGGCGGGGCCACCGACTGCACCGACCTGTGCTGCCTGTGCCGCAGCCACCACCGGCTGAAGACCTTCGCCCGCGGCTGGCGCTTCCCGATGGACCCCGCCGGCGTCCTGCACGTCACCACACCCTCCGGCGTCACCCGCACCACCCGACCCCCCGGCCTGCGACCACCACCCCCGGCGGCACCCGACCCGCCACCAGCGGCCGCCGCCCCACCTCCACCGCCGGACGACGACCCACCGCCCTTCTGACGTCCGCCGTGAGGCGCCTCCGCGCGGCTCGCCGTCACGCCCGGAACGGCGCGATCGACCGCCGCGTCGAGGTGCCACCGCACTGAGGTCAGTGCGCCTCGGGGTCGGGCCCGTTGACGGCGCGGCCGCCGTCGACGGGCAGGACGGCGCCGGTGACGAAGCCCGCCGCCGGCGACAGCAGGAACGCCACGACGTCGGCCACCTCCGCGGCGGTGCCGACCCGGCCGAGCGGGTGCAGGGCGGCCATCTGCGCGTCGCTCCCGGGGTGCGCGGCCCGGTACTGCTCGTACCGGGCGGTGCTGATCGACCCGAGCGCGACCGCGTTGGCCCGGATCCCGTCGGGCCCGTGGTCGACCGCGACGGCACGGGTCAGGCCCTCGACGGCGGCCTTCGCCGTCGCGTACGGCAGCGCGCCGCGCACCGGGCGCTGTGCCTGGTGCGACGAGACGTTGACGATGGCGCCGGCCCGACCACGTGCGAGGAGGTGGTTGACCGCGGTGTGGCAGCCGGTGACCGCCAGGGCCAGGTTCGCGCTCACGAGTTCCAGCACCTCGCCGGCGGTGACGGAGGCCAGGCCGGCGTCACGCAACACCGCCGCGTTGTTCACCCAACCGACCAGCGGGCCCGCGTCCTCGGCCCGGGCTGCGGCACGGGCCGCGACCTCGGGGTCCCGCGCGTCACCGCTGAGCAGCTGGACCTGCTCGTGCGACCAGTCCAGACGCGCGGCGGTGTCCAGCACGACCACCGCGCCGTCCTCGGCGAGGCGCTCGGCGATGGCGCGGCCGACGCCCTGGGCGGCGCCGGTCACGACGAATGACGGTCTTGCGGGCACGTGCACTCCCTGGTGTCGGGACCGGGCACGGACGGCGTCTGTCCGGCCGCGAGGTGCAGTGCCCCGCTCGGCGAGGACGCACCCGCCGGCCCGGCTCTCTGACTAAGGTCAGAGGATGGACGACGCGGTGGCGCAGGTCCGACGGTTCAACCGGACGGTGACCCACCGGGTCGGGGCCCTCGAGGACGCCTTCCTCGCGCGGTCCCGGCCCCTCGGGCACTCCCGCGTGCTGTGGGAGATCGGGGACAGCGGTACCGACGTGCGCGAGCTGCGGTCCCGGCTCGACCTGGACTCCGGGTACCTGAGCCGTGTCCTGCGGGCCCTCGAGGACGCGGGGCTGGTCGAGGTCGGCACCAGCCCGGCCGACGGTCGGGTGCGCGTCGCCCGGCTCACCGCAGCCGGCGCCGGCGAGCGCGCCGAGCTGGACGCCCGCTCCGACGACGCGGCCGCGGCAGTGCTCACCGGGCTGAGCGCTCCACAGCGGGCACGGTTGCTCGCCGCGATGGCCGAGGTCGACCGGCTGCTGCAGGCCTCGATGGTCGACGTCGCCCCCGCCGACCCGCGCGACCCGGACGCCCGCCACTGCCTCGCGGCGTACTTCGCCGAGCTCGCCCGCCGCTTCGACCGGGGCTTCGACCCCGGGCGCAGCCTCCCCGCCACCGACGAGGAGCTGGTCCCGCCGGCCGGGGTGCTCCTGCTCGCCCGGCTGCACGGCGAGCCCGTCGGGTGCGCCGCCCTCAAGCTGCACGGGCCGCAGCCGGCGGAGGTCAAGCGGATGTGGGTCGCGGAGTCGGTCCGCGGGCTCGGCGTCGGCCGGCGGCTGCTCACCGCGGTCGAGGAGCACGCGGCGGCCGCCGGCGTCCGGACGCTGCGGCTGGAGACCAACCGGGCCCTGGGCGAGGCGATCACCCTGTACCGGTCGGCCGGCTACCGCGAGGTGCCGGCCTTCAACGACGAGCCCTTCGCCGACCACTGGTTCGAGAAGCAACTGGCCGCGGAGCGCGGGGACCCCGGTAGGTCACCGGGACGCTCCCCGGCGTGACCTCACCGGCCCCGAGCTCCCCGCCCCGCCGGTGGACGGTCGCCACCGCGCCGGCCGGCAGGGTGTCGGCCGGGAGGAGGTGCGGCCGCGATCGATCGTCATGCGTCGACGGTCGCGTAGAGCCCGGCGAGCGGGCTCTCGCCGGTGACGACGAGGTCCGCCACCACGCGGGAGGCGACCCATGCCTGCACGTGGCCCGTGCCGTTGTAGCCGCCCAGCGCCCACACGCGTCCGGCGGTACCCGGCACCGGTCCGCACCGGGGCAGGGGGTCGTCGGCGAAACCCACGACGCCCGCCCACCGGTGCGTCACCGGTGCACCCACCCGGAGCTCGTCGTGCAGCCACCGGTCGAGTCGCCCCTGGACCGGCGCGGAGACCTCGGCTCGGGCCGTCCAGCTCGAGACGCCGTCGAGGTCGGAGAAGCCACCGAGCGCGATCCGGCCGTCTGCTGTCTGGTGCACGTACTCGTGGCCGTGGCGCGCGTACACGGGGAACGGGAGGACCATCCGGCCGAGAGGTGCCGTGGCGACCATGTTGAGGCGCCGCGGACGCACGGACCGCGCCGACGGCACCAACGCCGCCAGATCGCCGTCCACCGCCACGACCGCCCGGTCGCACCGGACCACCCCGGCTGCGGTGCGCACGCGGACGCCGTCCCCGTCGGCGGCCGGTGGCCCGACCACCGGCGAGTGCTCGAAGATCCGGGTCCCGCGCGACTCCAGGGCGTCGGCGAGCACCCGGAGCCAGCGGACGGGGTGCACCGATCCGTCGTGGGGGAAGAACAGTCCGGCCCGTTCCGGCCGGGCGAGCGGGCCCGGGAGGTCTCCCCCGGCCACCAGCTGTCCCGGGAACCCGTCCTCGGCGAGCGCCGCGGCGTTGAGCCGGACGTCGTCCGCCTCGATCGCGTCGACGGCGAGCCTGAGGAGTCCGTCGAGACGGAAGTGGTGGCGCGCCCCGACGTCCTCGGCCACCTCGAGCATCTCCCGCTGGGCGGTCAGCGTCGCCTGGTGGATGGCCGCCGCGTGCTCGCGCCCCCACAGGCCGCGGGTGTCGTGGTACATCGGGGCGGCACCGGCGATGAAGAAGCCGCCGTTGCGGCCGCTCGCGCCGGAGGCCACCTCGTGCCCGTCCAGCACGGTCACCGAGAGGCCGGCGTCGAGCAGCCGCCGGGCGGTGGCGAGACCACCCACGCCGGCGCCGATCACGCAGACGTCCGCCTGCGCCTCTCCCTCCAGTGGAGGTCGCGGGCGGTACGGCTCGTCCAGCCACAGCGGAACCGAGCTGTGGGTCATGCGTGTCCACCTCCCACGTGGGCGCGTCACGGGTGAGCGCCCCCACCGTGACACGACGAAGGCCCCCGACCGGTGTCATCCGCTGGTCAGGGGCCCGCTGACTCCCCCGATCGGACTCGGGCCGACGACCCTGCGTTCTCGCCGACGTCTCTGACCGTGACTGCCCGCTACGCCGCAGGAGGAGCACTGCAGGACCCGGGCCGTCCTCTGGAACCCGCAGCCCGGCAGCTGGTCGACCACAGCTCGAAGCGGGTGACGGCGAGGTCGCGCGGCAATGCACCCGCCAGTCCTCACGCCGGCCACCGCGGCCGGCCGGGTCGTCCCGCTGTGTCCACGGGCGGAGTCCGGGACGCAATCGGGGCGGTGCCGCATGACGACTCGATGAGTTGGGCACCATCCAGTGGTGAAAACCGCTGTCATCGCCGTCCTCGGCGGCTTGCTGACCCTCGCCGGCATCGCGCTGCTCGTGCTGCCCGGTCCCGGCTTCGTGCTGGTCGCCGCCGGACTGGCGGTACTGGCCACGCGGTTCTCCTGGGCGAAGAAGCCGCTGGACTACGCCAAGGACAAGGCGCAAGAGGGCGTCGAGGAGGTCGCCAAGAGCCCGTGGCGCGCTGGTGGAGCCATCCTGGCCGCTCTGGTGCTGGTCGCGCTCGGTGTCCTCGCCCTGATGGGAGTGGACCTGCCGTTCATGAACGCGTTCACCGCCGTCGTGCTCATCCTCTCCGGACTGTTCCTGGTCGGGACGGTCGTCTTCGCGCGTCGCCAGGAGAAGCTCGAGCAGGCCCGGGCGCACCGCCCGGCGGGTGAGCGTGGCACGGCCGGCGCCTACCGAGCCGCGCCACACGGCAACTGAGCAACGCTCCTCGATCCCAGGTCGGCACACTCACGAACAGGCGGTCGGGTCCGGTCCCCGGTGCTGCACGGCCGGCTCATCCCGCGCCCTCTCGCCCTCTTCGGCTTGCTCGGACACCGATCGCGGCGCCCGACGCCCTCACGACGGATCGGGTCCCAGGTCAATCCGACCAGACCGGTGGCCGCCTGCCGAGGAAGGCGGCCAGCCCCTCACGGAAGTCCGCCGTCGCACCGAGCGCCACCGCCTCCTCCCGCTCGATGGCCAGACCCTCCTCGAAGGGCAGGTCGACGCCCTCGGTGATGCAGCGCCGGATCGCCGCCAGCGCCCGCGCCGGCTTCCGAGCCAGCCCCTCGGCGTAGCCCTGCACCTCCTCGCGGAGCCGCTCGGCCGCCACCACGACGTCGACCAGACCGATGGCCTGCGCCTGCTCGGCGCTCAGCAGCGTGCCGTCGTAGAGCAGACGCAGCGCTCCCGGCCGGCCCAGCAAGCGGGCGAGCGCCTGCGTCGCGCCGACCGGTGGGATGAACCCGATGCCGATCTCCGGCTGCCCCAGTCGGGCGGTGCCCGCGGCGAACCGGACATCGCAGTGCAGCACCATCTCCAGGCCGCCGCCGACCGCGGTGCCGTGGACCGCCGCCAGCAGCGGCTTCGGCGACGTGCGCATCCTGCGCACCAGGTCGTGGCACACCTCGACCCAGCGGCGCACGCCCTCGTCGTCCATGTCGGTGAAGACCCGCAGATCAGCGCCCACGCTGAAGTGGTCGTCGAGGGCGCTGGCGAACACCACCACCCGGACGGCGGGGTCGCTGAGGTGCCGCTGCAACGCCTCCGGGACCTCCCGCAGCATCTCCCAGTGGAAGGCGTTGACCGGCGGGCGGTCGTACTCGATCCAGCCCACCCGGTTGCGCACCGTGACCCGCAGGAAGTCGGTCATCGACCCTCGCCTTCGCACCGTCGACCGACCCTAGAGGCCAGGCTCGGCATGACGAGGTGTACGGCTCGCGACCACGCAACGACAGGGCACGTCGCAGGTCGGTGAGCACACGGAGCGCAGCGGGCCGTGGCGCTCGACCGCACGCGAGGAACGAGGGTGGTCAGGATGGTGGTCGATGCTCGCGTCCGGCGGATGTCGACGACCGGGTGCCGGTGACGGACCGTCCGGCTGGGGCTCGACCGGCACGTCGACGGGGCCCGGCTCGAACAGGACGGTGAGCCCCCCCTCGACGGCGCGCACCTGGTCGTGGCCGCCGTGCTCGCCGTCTCCCTGTCCTCGCTACCGGCACGTCCACCGTCGCCCCGGGCAGCGCTGCCCCGGACGGCCCCTCCGTCCCGGACGTCCCGCGCCCGCAGCCGTCCCATCCCCGCTCCACCACCCGATGAGGACCACCGGACCCCTCCTGGGCCTCGACGTGCTGCGGGACCGAGCCGCGCTCGACCGGGAGGCCTGGTGGCCGGCCCTCGGCGGCGTGTTGAGCAGGTTCTCCACCGCCGTTACGGTCGGCCCTCCCAGCGACGAGCAGAGGCCGACACCTGTGGAGCACGCGGTCTTCGATCTGGGTGACTTCCCCCTGCAGAAGGGCTCGGTCCTCCCCCGGGCCGAGCTGGGCTACACGACCCTGGGGGAGCTGAACGACGCCCGCGACAACGTCGTCGTGTGCCCGACGTGGTTCACTGCCACCCCATCGGACACCGCTCAGTGGATGACCGGCGCGGACCGGGCTCTGGACCCCGGTCGGTACTTCATCATCGTCCCGAACCACTTCGGGGCCGCGGTGTCGTCCTCGCCCAGAAACACCCCGCCGCCGTTCGACCGGGGACGGTTCCCACACGTCACCACCTACGACAACGTCGTGGCACAGCACCGTCTGCTGACCGAGGAGTTCGGGATCGAGCGCATCCGACTGGTCAGCAGCTGGTCCATGGGCGCCTGCCAGACCTACGCCTGGGCCGCCCTGCACCCGGAGATGGTCCAGGCGATCGCGCCGATCTCCGGATCCGCCCGCACGGCCGACTTCAACAAGGTCTTCCTCGCCGGCAACATCCGCGCGATCACCTCGGATCCGGATTGGAACGACGGGTTCTACGGCGACAAGGTCCCGATCCGCGGGGTCAAGGCCATGGCCGCCCTGTACGCCGGCTGGGGCTTCTCGGAGCCGTTCTACCGCCAGGAGGAGTTCCGGGCCTTCGGGGCCAGCACGGTCGAGGAGTTCATCGACTACTTCTGGGACGCCTTCTTCATCAAGTGCGACCTTCATCAAGTGCGACGCCAACGACCTGCTCGCGCAGATGTGGACGTGGTGGCACAACGACCTGGGTGACCACCCGACGTTCGGCGGCGACTTCGAGGCCGCGCTCGGCGCCATCCGCGCGAGGACGGTCATCCTGAACGCGCAGACGGACTCGCACTTCCCGCCTGTGGACAGCGAGTACGAGGCGCGGCACATCCCGGGCGCGGAATCACGGCCCATCCCGACCATCTGGGGACACCTGGCCCCGTTCAACACGGAGGACCAGGGGTTCATCGGCGCCGCGCTCCGGGAGCTGCTCGAGGGCTGACACCCGGCAGCAGCGGGGAGGCCCCGGATGCGGCCTGAACCGGGGACCGTCGACCGGGGCGCGGGCCCGGTGCCGGCCACGTGCCGTCGAGAACTCCTCGCGGCGGCCCGCTCGGCCCGGACCGGGTCGTGACAGACCACGGACGGCGGGGTCCGGGCCCCCTCGTCACCCCGTCCGTCGCGGCTGGGAGCGGCCGGGTCGGGCGAGTACCACGGGGCGACGGGGCCGGTGGGCGACCGAGGCGGAGCCGCAGTCGCCCACCGGGCACCCGGGCGCAGCGCAGGAGCCCGCCCGCATCCCCGCCTCGCCGGCCTCGGGCTCACGCGACGGCGACCGGCGGGGCTCAGGAGAGCAGGTCGCGGGCCTCACGCCACCGGGCCGCGGCCTCGTGCCGCGCCGCCAGCGCCTCCTCCAGCGACACCGGACGGAACCGGGTCCTCGTGCCGGGGGAGGACTGGCCCACCACGTCCAGATCGGCGCTGATCACCGTGGCCACCATGGCGTAGCCCCCTCCGGAGACGGCGTCGCGGTGCAGGATGATCGGCTCCACACCGCCCGGGACCTGGATGGAGCCCAGCGGGTAGCCCGCGTCGACGATGTTCGACAGATCCGACCCGGCGCCGAACGGCTGCTCGCGCTCCCGCCACTCGAGCTCTCCCCCGCTGTAGCGGAAGCCGATCCGGTCGGCCACCGGCGTCAGCGTCCAGGTGGTGTCCAGCAGGGTGGCCAGCCCCCGCTCGGTGAGCCGGTAGTCGTAGAGCCCCAGCACCACGCGGAGGTCGACCTCCCTCGACAGCACCGGCCGCAGGTGCTCGGGCACCGAACGGCCCGCGGTGCCCGAGCTCGCCCCGACCGGCAGGACGTCACCCGCGCGCAGCGCACGTCCCTCCAGACCGCCGAAGGACCCCAGCGTGTAGGTCGACCGGCTGCCCAGGACGACGGGCACGTCGATGCCGCCCGACACGCCGACGTAGGTCCGCGCTCCCTCCTCCAGGTAGCTGAACGTGAGCTCGTCACCGGCCGTCACCGCGACCGACTCCCACTGGGGAACCGGCTCGCCGTTGAGCAGGGGCGGCATGCGGGCACCGGTGACCGCCACGACACCGGGCTCGGTGAACCGCAGCTGCGGGCCCATGTAGGCGGCCTCGATCACCGCGTCGCCGGGCTCGTTGCCGACGAGGAGGTTGGCCACGCCGGCGGAGTACAGGTCGACGGCTCCCGACGGCGGGATCCCGACGTCGTAGTAGCCGGTCCGCCCGCGGTCCTGCACGGACGACGCCAGGCCGGGAGCGACGATCTCAACGGCCATGGAGGACCTCCAGCAGCGTGGCGTTGTACTCGTCCGGCGAGGCGAGGAAGTCGTCGAGGCGGAACTCGACCGGGTGCTGCCGGAAACGGAAGGAGCCCGCGGTCACCTCGTCGCCGATCTCCCGGTACCGGCGCTCGTCGACGGGCGTGAACTTCACCAGGTCACCGGGCCGGAAGAAGACCATGAAGTCGGCGAAGTCGGCCAGCGTCTGGGTCGGGTCGAAGATCGGCGCGGGGGTGACGCCGAACATCTGGTAGCCGCCGGCGCCCCGGACGGAGTAGATGCACGCGAAGCAGCCGCCGTGCCCGACGGTCAGCGGTGGCGTGTCGGTCCGCGGCCGCAGGTACTTGGGCACCTGCAGCTGCCGGTCCCGGGAGACCATCTGGTACAGGAACGGCAGGCCGGCCACGAAGCCCACCATCGAGGCCAGCCACGGGGAGCCGGAGTGCCGGGCGATGAACTCCTCGGTGGAGGCCAGCCCGTTCTCGGCGGCAGCGAACTCCAGGTCGTTGCCCTCGGGGCGCTGGTGGCGGTCCCGGAACCGCGCCGCGGTCTCGTTGGTGTAGGGGTCGTCGTACCAGACCGGCACCTCGACGATGCGCGTCTGCAGGGCCAGGGACGGCGTCGACTCCACCTCCCCCTCGACCTCCCGGACCTGCGCCTCCAGCGCGTCCGGAGCGATGACGTCCGGGTCGAAGCGCACGAGGAACGACGCGTTGGCGGGGCAGACGTCCACGACACCGGGCAGCTCGCGGCTGCGGAGTGCACGCGTCATGGCCATCGCCGCGAAGTTGACCTCCAGGCTCATCGCCTCGTCGAGCTGGACCACGAGGTGCTCGTCACCACCCCACGAGTACCGGCTGGACCACCGGGTGCTCATGCGCTCCTCCGCACCAGACCGTCCTCGCTGCCGTCGGTCATCCACTCCTCCAGTGACGTCGTGTGGTACTGCCCGGCCACGAAGCCGGGATGGTCGGCCAGCCTGCGCAGGAACGGCGCGGTCGTGGCCACGCCCTCGACCTCCACCTCGTCCAGGGCGCGTCGCCCACGCGCGAGGGCCGTCTCGCGGGTGTCCCCCCAGACGACGACCTTGGCCAGCAGGGAGTCGTAGAACGGCGGGACCTCGCCGCCCTGGACGAGCCCGGAGTCGACGCGCACGAACGGGCCGGCGGGCAGGTTCAGCCGGGTGAGCGTGCCGGGGCTGGGGAAGAAGCCGAGGTCCGGGTCCTCGGCGGTGAGCCTGAACTCCAGCGCGTGGCCCTCCGGCCGGATCTCCTCCTGCGTGAACGACAGCGGCTCACCCGCCGCGACGGTGAGCTGCTCGCGGACCAGGTCACGGCGGGTGATCAGCTCGGTCACCGGGTGCTCGACCTGGATCCGGGTGTTCATCTCGATGAAGTAGAACTCCGTGCGCTGGGGGTCGTAGAGGAACTCGACGGTGCCGGCACCGTGGTAACCCACCTCCGCGGCGAGGGCGACCGCCGACCGGGTCATCCGCTCGCGCACCTCGGCCGGGAGGTCCGGCGCGCCGGCCTCCTCCACCACCTTCTGCCGCCGGCGCTGCAGCGAGCACTCCCGCTCGCCCAGGTGCACGAAGCGCTCACCGTCCCCGAAGACCTGCACCTCGACGTGCCGGGCCGCCGGCACGTACCGCTCGAGGTAGACCTCGGCGTTGCCGAAGGCCGACTGCGCCTCCCCCTGGACCCGCGGCAGCGCCTCGCGCAGCACCTCCGCCGACTCCACCATCCGGATCCCGCGGCCGCCGCCCCCGGCCGCGGCCTTGATCGCCACGGGGTAGCCGGTGCGCTCCGCCACGGCGAGCGCGGCGTGGACGTCGGGCACCGGCCCGTCGGATCCGGGCACGGTGGGCACGCCGGCCTCCGCCGCGGTCTGCCGGGCCAGCACCTTGTCCCCCATGAGCCGGATGGCCTCGGGAGAGGGGCCCACGAACGCCAGCCCGGCGTCGACGACCCGCTGTGCGAAGGAGGCCCGCTCGGAGAGGAAGCCGTACCCGGGATGGACGGCGTCGGCCCCGCTCTCGGCCGCGGCCGCGAGCACGGCCCCCTCGTCGAGGTAGCTGCGGGTGGCAGACGGCGGGCCGATCACCCGGTGCTCGTCGGCCATCCGCACGTGCAGGGCGTCGACATCGGCCTCGCTGCAGACGGCGACCGTCCGCAGCCCCAGCTCGCGGGCCGCCCGCAGGATCCGGACCGCGATCTCGCCCCGGTTGGCGACCAGGAGTGTCCGCACCGGGGCTCAGCCGACCTCGACGGTGGCGACCGGGTCCCCGGCGCCGAGGACCGCCTGGTCCTCGACGACGAAGGCGGACAGGCTGCCGTCCGCGCCGGCCTTCACCTCCTGGTACTGCTTCATGATCTCGACCAGGCCGATCGTCTGGTCCGCGCTCACCGTGCCGCCCTCCTCGACGAAGGGCGGCTGGTCGGGCGCGGGCCTGCGGTAGAAGACGCCGGGCAGCGGGGAGCGGACGGTGTGCTCGGACACGTTTCCTCCAGGTGTCGGTCGGGGTCAGTTCGTCGAGACCACACCGCGGACGGCGGTGGCGACCTCGACGGCGTTCGGGGTGTCCGAGTGCACGCAGATGCTCTCGAACCGGACCGGGATCCGCGTCCCGGAGTCGGTCTCGGCCACGCCTTCGGTGAGCGCCAGCCGGGCCCGGCGGGCGGCGAGGTCGGGGGGCGTCGCATGGGGGCGCCGGGCGATGACCAGCGATCCGTCCTCCCGGTAGCCGAGGTCGACGTAGAACTCGGCGACGAAGGGCACGCCGCGTCGGGCGGCGACCCGTTCGTGGGCCGTTCCCACCATCCCGTACACCGGCACCTCGTACCGGACGGCGACGTCGCAGACGGCGTCCATCAGCTCCTCGCTCCGGCCCACCATGCCGTAGAGGGAGCCGTGCGGCTTGACGTGCGACAGCGCCAGGCCCTCCGCGTCGAGGAACGCGCGCAGCGCCCCGACCTGGTAGAGGACGAGGTCGCGGACCTCCTCGGCGGTGAGCGCCATCTCCCGGCGGCCGAACCCGACCGGGTCCGGCAGCCCCGGGTGGGCTCCGACCGCGACCCCGGCCGTGGCAGCGGCGGCCACGGTCTGGTGGATGCCCACCGGGTCGCCGGCGTGGAACCCGCAGGCGACGTTGACGGCGTCCACCAGCGGCAGCAGCGCCTCGTCGTTGCCGAAGGAGTGGATGCCGTACGACTCGCCGATGTCCGAGTTGATGCTGACCGTCATGATCTCTTCCTCTCCTCTCCGGTGCGGGCCTTCGCGGCGGCCCGCGCGGCCGCGGCCGCGGCGGCGGCGGCGACCGGGGTCTGGGGTGATCGGTCCAGGACCGCCTGCGGGTGCAGCGGAGGGCCCGGCAGCGAGAGCAACGCCGACCACAGCTGGGTCGCGGTGTCGGCGAGGACGCTGCGCCCGGTGCCGGAGTGCACGACGAAGCCTCCCGGCCCGCAGGAGACACGGGCCGGGTGGGCGCCGTCCTCCAGCACCTGGTTCACCAGGCGGGCGACCTCCCACCGGGCACGGCGACCGGCCAGGGAGGCGGACCACTCGTCGGTGGCCACCTGGCGTCCACATCCTCCGCACACGGCGTCCTCCTCGGGACCGGTCGCTCAGGGCATCACGTCGCCGGAGTTGGGCCCCAGCGTCTGCCCGACGTAGAGGTCCCCGCCCGGTGAGCTGGCGAGCAGCACCGCCGTGGGGGCGACCTCCTCCGGGCGGCCGAACCGGCCCAGCGGCAGCTCGGCCTGCTTCGCGAGCTTCCACTCCGCCGAGATCCCCTCGACCAGCGGTGTCTCGATCGGCCCCGGCGCGATGGCGTTCACCAGCACGCCGTCCCCGGCCACCTCCAGCGCGAGCGCCTTGGTCAGGCCGATGACCCCGGCCTTGGCCGCGCTGTAGTGGGTCAGCGAGGTGCCCCCCTTGATGGCCAGCTGGGAGGCGATGTTGACCACCCGGCCGGAGCCACGCGCGACCATGCCGGGGACGACGTACCGGCAGAGCAGGAAGACCCCGGTCAGGTCCACGTCGATCGTCTCCTGCCACTGGGCCAGGGACATCTCGACCAGCGGTGACTGCGTCAGGATCCCCGCCGCGTTGACCAGGACGTCGATGCGCCCGAGCGCCCGCTCGGCCTCCGCGACGGCGCTGCGGACGGCGGCCTCGTCGGAGACGTCGGCGACGACGCCGGCCGCGGCACCCAGCCCGGCTGACGCCTGCTGCACCGCCGTGCGGTCCCGGTCGAGCAGGACCACCTGCGCGCCGGCGGCGACGAAGGCCTCGGCGATCGCCCGTCCGATCCCGCTCGCGCCGCCGGTCACCAGGGCGGTCCGCCCGTCGAGCGCACCCGGTGTGGTCATGCCCGCATCTTGACCGTCAGGCCGCCGTCCACGACGAGCTCCTGGCCGGTGACGTAGCGGGCCTGGTGCGAGGTGAGGAAGCGGATCACGTCGGCCACCTCCTCGGGGCGCCCCACCCGGCCGAAGGGGATGTCCGCCCCCGCCCGCCGCAGCCCCTCGGGGCCGAGCGAGTTCACCGGGTCGGAGGACTGCGGGGTCTCGATCAGCCCCGGGATCACCGCGTTCACCCGGATCCCGCGCGGTGCCAGCTCCACCGCCAGGCTGCGGCACAGCCCGAGCACCCCGGCCTTGGCGGCGGCGTAGTGGGCGTGGTCCTCCCAGCCGTACACGCCCCCGGCGATGGAGGACACCGCCACCATGGCCGACCCCTCCGGCATGAACGGCGTGCAGGAGCGGAACGTCCGGAGGACCCCGGTGAGGTCCACCGACAGCATGTCGTCCCACGCCTCGTCGGAGAGCTCCTCCAGCGGTGCGCGCCGGAGGACCCCGGCATTGGCGACGACGGAGTCGATCCGGCCGGTCACCTCCTGCGCCGCCCGCGCGAGGCCGTCGACCTGGTGGGTGTCGCGGACGTCGACCGCCACCACGGTGCCGGTCCCGCCGGCGGCCTCCACCAGCCGGAGCGTCTCCTGTGGGTCGTGCGGATCACCGGGGTAGCTGCCGATGACCACGTGTCCGCCGTCCTGGGCGTAGCCGACCGCGAGGGCGCGGCCGATGCCGCTGGCCGCTCCGGTCACCACCGCGACCGCGGGTCCGTTCCGGTCGGCGGGAGTTCCTGCCGTCATTCGGTCCTGCCTCTCCGCACCCGGGGCGGCGGTGCCGGGCGGACACGGTGTCCGCGCACCCGGCACCGCCGCTCCGCGGTGCTCGATGCCGTCGTGGGGAACGTCGTCCGGTCAGTGCTGCAGCTCGGCCACGGGCTTGGCGAACAACATCAGCAGACCGGAGACGAAGGTGCCGAGCGCGCCGATCCACAGGGCGGCCGTGCCGGTGTCCGACGCCGCCGCCACCGCGGTGAAGAGGAACCCACCGATGATGGTGCCCGGCTGGCTCATGGCCCCGATGATCACCGTCCCGGTGCCGCGGCAGTCCGTCGGGTAGCACTCCCCCATGTAGAAGAGGATCGCGGCGTAGGGGCCCACCAGGAAGAACAGCCCGACGGCGTACGTCGTGACGATCAACGCGGCGGAGTCGACGAACGGCGCCAGCATGACGGCGAACGCCAGGCCCGAGATCATCCAGCCGATGACGATCGTCCGCTTGCGGCCGATCCGGTCACCCAGCCAGCCGTGGAACAGGTACCCGAAGTAGGCCCCCAGGTTGATCAGGATCAGCATCCAGAACGCCGTGCTCAGTTCCACCCCCTTGGCGTTGGCCAGGACGGAGCTGCCGAGCACGCTGAAGATGTTGATGCCGAAGAAGTTGATGATCCACGCCGCCGACAGCACGATCGTGTTGCGTCGCAGACCCGGCTGGAAGATCCGCGCGATCGGAGCACCGTCGCTGTGGTCGACGCCGTACTCCGCGGCCAGCTGGTCGGCCTCGGTGGCCCTGCCCTCGGACTTGAGCCGGCTGAGCTGCTGCTGGAGCTGGAACTGCGGCGTCTCGCGCAGCTTCTTGCCGATCACGACGATGAGCACGAGGGCCGGCACGGCGGCGACGAGGTACATCCCCCGCCAGCCCAGCGCCTCCAGCGCCACCACCGCCAGCGCGCTGGACAGCAGGAAGCCCAGCGGCCAGCCCCCCTGGACGAAGGCGTACCAGAGCCCGGGCCGAGCCCGCTTGCGCTCGTCCTCGGTGACCGCGAAGACCTCGTTGAGGTAGGTCGCGTTCACCGACTGCTCGGAGAAGCCCAGGCCGCCGAGGGATCGGACGGCCACGACCGAGGTCAGTCCCGCCCAGGCCGGCTTGGTGGGCAGCGCAGCGGTGAGCGCGGAGGCGACCGCCGTCCCGCCGATGGTGAGCATCATCCCGCGGCGCCGGCCGAGCCGGTCGATGACCGGGCCGACGCCGAAGGCGACGATCGCGGTGCCGATCGCGATCAGGGTGTTGACCAGGTAGGCGGTGGAGTCGTCCCAGCCGAAGTCGTCCTGCATGGCCGGGAGCAGGGTGCCGAAGAGGCCGTAGTCGAAGACCGCGACGGTCCAGGCCAGCAGGGCCAGCACCATCGCGACGTTGGTCTCCCGCCGCGTGAACGGGGCGAACTGCCGGCGCTGGAGACCCGGGTGGACGAGCTCCTCGGTGGCCGGGACCGGCTTGCCCGGGATGGGCGCGCTCACCGCTGGGTCCCCTGCCACGGAGCGCGGGCGGCGAAGTGGTCGGCGATCTCGTCGAAGGTGGCCCAGCGGACGCCGTCGTGGCCGTTGATGTGCTCGATGAGCCGCTCGAGCATGAGCAGCACCTGCGGGCGACCGGACACGTCCGGGTGGATGGTCATGGTGAAGGCCGCGTAGTCCATCTCCCGGTGGACCCAGTCGAACTGGTCGCGCCACATCTCCTCGAGGTGGCGTGGGTTGACGAAGCCGTGGCTGTTCGGACTGGTCTTGACGAACATCATCGGCGGCAGGTCGTCGAGGTACCAGTTGGCCGGGATCTCGATCAGCTCGGTCTCCTCGCCGCGGACCAGGGGCTTCATCCAGTCCTCGGCCGAGGCCGAGTAGTCGATCTTGGTCCAGCTGTCGCCGACCCGGACCCGGTACGGGGTGAAGTCGTTGTGCATGAGCGAGTGGTCGTACTTGATCCCCCGCTCGAGCAGCAGTTCGTTGGTGACCGGGGAGAACTCCCACCACGGAGCGACGTACCCCGTGGGACGGCGTCCGGCCTCCTTCTCGATCAGATCGATGCACCGGTCCAGGACGGCCGCCTCCTGGGTGCGGCTCATCGCGATCGGGTTCTCGTGGCTGTAGCCGTGCACCCCGACCTCGTGGCCCTCGTCGACGACGCGCCGGAACTGGTCGGGGAAGGTCTCGATGGAGTGACCGGGGACGAACCAGGTCGTCCGCAGGTCGTGGCGGCCGAAGAGGTCGAGCAGCCTCGGGGTGCCGACCTCGCCTGCGAACATGCCGCGCGAGATGTCGTCAGGGGAGTCCTCACCTCCGTAGGACCCCAGCCATCCAGCGACGGCGTCGACGTCGACGCCGAAAGCGCAGAGGATCTCCTTGGGCAACGCCTTCTCCTTCTCTCGGGTGACCGGCCGGGGTGGCCGGGGTGTCGGTGGGCGGACGTGATCCCGGGTCAGTCGGTGCAGAGGCCGGGGAGCGCCTCGCGCACGGCGCCGACGTCGGCGTGGACGCCGAGCAGAGCCGCGAGTGCGATCCGTGCCTGCGACGGGCGCAGCCGGCCCGTGGGTACGGCTCCGGCCGCGACCAGGTCGGCGCCACCGCCGTCGCCGTAGATCCCGGCGACCGGCCCCTCGGGCACGCGCGTGGAGAGCGCCACCACCAGGCCCGCCGCGGACAGTTCCGCGACGGCGTCGGAGATCTCGGGGTTGGCGTTGCCGGCACCGGTGGCCTCCAGGACCAGGCCCCGGGCACCCGCCGCGCGGAAGGCCCGGAGCGCGACGGCGTCGGCACCCGGGTAGCAGGCGGCGATGTCGACCCGGGCCCGCGACGGGTCGAAGGCCGTGAGGTCGAGGTGAGCCCGGGTGCGGCGCCGGGTGGACAGGTGCACCTCGCCCTGGTGGACCCAGCCGAGCAGGCCGCCGTCCGGTGCGGTGAAGGCGGTCGAGGCCAGGGTGTGGTTCTTGCGGATGCCGCGGGCCGGCAGCACCGCGCCGTCGAAGACCACCACGGCGCCCAGGCCGCGGCCGGCCGGCGCGGTGGCCACGGCGACGGCGTCGGCGAGGTTGCGCGGGCCGTCACTGTCGGCCGCGTCGGCGGGGCGCTGGGCGCCGGTGAGCACCACCGGGCGGTCGTCGGCGACGAAGAGGTCGAGGAAGAACGCCGTCTCCTCGAGCGTGTCGGTCCCGTGGGTGACCACCACGCCGGCGGTCGCCGGAGCCTCGAGGTGCTCGTTCACCCGGACGGCGACGTGGGCCATCAGCTCGAGGTTCATCCGGTAACTGCCGACGCGGCAGACGTCCTCGACGGTGATGGCGACGCCGGCCCTGGCGCGCAGGTCCGCCACCAGCTCGTCCACGCCGGCCCGCGCCTTCACCGTTCCGTCCGGACCGCGCCGCGTCGCGATCGTCCCCCCCGTCGCGAGGACAGCCACAGTCCGCACCGGCTCCGCCTCCTGATCCGACTCCGTGTCGCTCCGCCTGGCGGGGCTGTGACCGGAGTCGCGCTAACGTTTGCACCGAACGTTTGCGCAAGTGTCGCGGGTGTGTCAAGCCTCGGAGGGCTCGTCGTGTGGACGACCCTCGGCCCTGCGGAACCGGGACGGGGTGGCAACCGTCCAAGAACTGACGGGGACGACGGCCGGCGAGGGCAGGAGGGGTCGTGGCGGGGAGCGTGCACCGCGGCGCGGGGGGTGGTGACCTGCCCTTCACCGACCCCGCCGGCCGGCCCACCCTGCGCACCGTGGCCGAGCTCGCCGGAGTGCACGTCTCGACGGCGTCCCGCGTGCTCAACCAGGTCAGCGGCCCCGGCGTCCGCTCGGCCAGCCGCACCACGTCCGAGCGGATCCGGCGGATCGCCCAGCGGGTGGGCTACAGCCCCAACCCGCATGCGACCGGCCTCCGGACCAGCCGCAGCAACCTGGTCGGGGTGCTGGTCCCGCGCCTGGTCGACATCGTCCTGGCAACCATCTACGAGGGGATCGAGGAGGCCACCGCCACCTACGGGTTCTCCACGTTCGTGGCCAACACCGGCGACGATCCGGTCGCCCAGCGTCAGCGCACCGAGATGGTGCTCGCCCGTCGGGTCGATGGGATGATCTTCGGGGATGCGTACATCGACGGTGGGTTCCTCGACGAGATCGCCGGTCGCGGCGTGCCCTTCGTGCTGGTGTCCCGCCGTGCGGGTGCACACCCGTCGGTCACCTGCGACGACGTCCTGGGTGGCCGACTGGCGGCCGAACACCTCCTGGGCCTCGGACACCGCCGCCTGGCGGTGATCGCCGGCGAGCCCTACGCGAGCACCGGGATCGACCGCACCGCTGGCTTCCGGGCAGCCTGCGCCGAGGCCGGGGTCGAGGTCCCGGAGGCGCGGGTGGTCCACTCCGGATTCGACACCGAGGGTGGCCGTGCGGCCATGGTGGAGATCCTCGCCGGGGGGGACGTGCCCGACGCGGTGTTCGCGGTCAACGACTTCGCGGCGGTCGGGGCCATGGGGGTGCTGCGCGACGCCGGCCTGGCCGTCGGCCGGGACATCGGCGTCGTCGGGTTCAACGACGTCCCGCTGGCCGGCTCGCTACCGGTCGGCCTCACCACCGTGCGCTCGCCGATGCACGAGATGGGGGTCCGCGCGGCGCACTTGCTCATGCGGCGGTTGCGCGGCGAGCAGGTGGAGTCCGAACGACTCGTCCCGTCGCTGGTCCCGCGGGCCTCGACGCTGGGCGTCGAGGTGGGGTGGAGCGGGGCGCGAGGTGTCGGGCCGGGGTCCGGCGCTGGAGCACCGGGCTCGACCCCGGACCGTCCGGCTCCGCGCACCCCCACTCCCCGGTGACCGCGGCATCCTCGGGCCCCGTCGTGCCGTCCTGCAGGACTCCCGAGACGGGCTGCGTCGTGCGGGAGGGAGCTCACTGGTCGTCGGACGGGGGTCCGATCGCCCACCAGCCCGCCGACCTGAGGTGTTGCTCCCCGATGGGACTCGAACCAATGACCCTGCGAGTTGATCTTGACGATGTTGGCAGCAGTGGGCCAACGATGAACGTCCAGGTCAAAGGGGTGCTGCTTCATCGGACGTCATCAGCTGTCGCCTGCTGTCGAGGGCTGTTCGTTGGTCGTGAGTTGGCCGCGTCGCGGCGGAGGCCGGCTCACAACGCCCACCGACCTGGCGCCGGCCTCGGCGCCGGGCGTCCACGCGGGCCGCACGTCCCCGGACGCCGTGCCCGCTCCGTACAAGGCCAGGTCGCGTCCTCGCCTGGTGAGGTGACCGAGTCCGACCTCGAACTCACCCGCCGGATCGACGCGCTCCTCCCCGGCTGAGCGGCTCCGTGCCAGGTCGTTCGCCCCTGCCTGCGGCCGGTCGTCCCGCGTAACGTGCCCGGCGTGACGCTGACCGTCGGGAGCGCCGTCGAGCGGTACGCCGCGGCCTGGCGCGAGACCGATGCCGCCGCGCGCCGGACGCTGCTGGACACGTGCTGGGCTGAGGACGGCGTCTACTGCGACCCGCTGAACCGCGTCGAGGGCCGCGACGGGCTGTCGTCGCTGATCGAGTCGTTCCAGGAGGAGAACCCGGGCGCGCGCATCGACGTCGTCAGCGGCATTGACGAGCACGACGGCTACCTCCGGTTCGCCTGGCGGATGCTGGCAGCCGATGGCTCGGTCGCACTCGAGGGGACCGACTTCGGCGAGCTCGACGGCGAGGGCACGCTGCGCCGGATCGTCGGCTTCTTCGGCCCGCTACCGACCTGAGCCCGGTGGAGCCGGACGGCCTCAGCCCTCGATCGGGATGACGGGCAGCCGGTCGGCCTCGGCGTCCGGGTCCTCGGTGAGCCCAGTGTGCACAGGGCCGAACTGGACAACTGAACCGCCCCGGGTTCAATGGAGTCTCTGGTGTGCCCCAGGTTCGACGGAGTCGGGCCGTTGGACTCACGAGGTCCGATGATCAGTTGTCGGCCCTCGAACTCTACGGGTGTGAGCATCCCCAGGCGGCTGTGCCGCCGTCGCCGGTTGTGCAAGATCTCGAGGTACTCAACATCGCGTCGGCCATCTCGATGCGGGTCTTCCAGCGCCGGCGGTCGGCGAGATCCGAGTGGCCGGCGTCCCCCGTCGCTGCGAGTTCGGCTCCGGCGAGATGCACCAACCGGCCATAGCGGCGACGCTGGACCGGCTCGGCTACGACAGGGGCGTCGCCCTGAAGGGCTGAGCGTCGGGCGACCCGGCCGTGGCCTGGAGCGCTTCTGCTCCTCCTCGCCTCCTCGCTGAGACTGCCGCCCTGCGGTCGGTCCAGCTGTAGCGGTCCCGCCGTGACCACGCCCCGCTGACCGGGCTCCGGTGGCAGGTCATCGGCGCGGGTCGCGGCCCAGCATGGGCGGGGGGACGGCTCCCCCTCCGGTCGGCGGCCGGCGGAGGAGCCGCAACCGGTCGGACGCCTGCAAGGCGACGCGTCGGGCGCGGAAGGAGTCCGCGGGGGGCTCTGGCGTCCGGGCCCGGCCGGCCGGGTCGAGCTCGGCGAGCATCCGGTCGACCGTCGTCAGTAGAGCGGAGTTGAGCCCCCACAGACCGGCGCGGCTGCGCGGGTCGTGAAGGAGGTCCTGCATCAAGGACCGCCCGCTGCGCAGCGCGTCGAGCGCCCCGGCGAGTCGTTGCCGCTCCCATCCCGCACCGGCGCCCACCTCGGTGAGAAGCAGGCTCCCGAACTCGCGCACTGCGCTGCTCATGCGCGCCAGCAGGCTGACGGTGATCCGCTGGATGGCCTCGGCGTAGGCGGGGTCCTCCGCCACTCCGGTCCGTTCCCGGGTGGCGTCGTCGAGGGCGCGGAAGAGGGTCCGCAGCGACACCGAGGTGTGCTCGAGTGCGTCCAGTCCCCGCCGCATCCCCGGGCCGATCGGCGCGGTCTGCAGCGCCCGCACGTTGAGGCGGCGGCTCTCCTGGGCATGGGCCAGCGCCCGGTCCACGCGTGGCGCGTGCCGGTTGAGGCGCCGGGCATCCTCCAGCCAGCGCGTCGACTGCTCCGCGGTCACCGGTCCGGCCGACAGGGTGGCCGCCGCATCGTCGAGGAGGCCGGCGATCTCGCTGGCGAACTTGTACACGGCTTGCCCCGCATACCGGGTCTGTACCGCGGGTGGGAAGAGCAGATTGACGAGCATGCCGACCGCGGCGCCGATCAGCGTCTCGACGACCCGCCCACCCCCGACGGACTCCACCCCCGCCGAGCCGACCCCGAGGACCAGCATCGCGCTGATGGGCACCTCCACCAGGTGCGGCCCCAGTCTCAGCAGCTGCCCCACGACGATGGACGCCGCGACGAGCGCCCCGAGGCTCCACCACGTCAACCCGACCACGCCGACGACGGCGACCGCCAGGGCGACACCGGCCACGACGCTCGCCACGCGCTGCAGCCCGTTGAGCAGGGTGCTGGTGAGAGTGGCCTGCACCACGAGGAGCGCCGTGAGCGCGGCGATGATCGGAGGCGGGTCGTGCAGCCCGACGCGCTGGGCGATGAGGAAGGCGGCCACCGTGGCGCCGGTCATCCGACCGGCGCGGAAGGCCGCGGACCGGCCCCGCGTACGCACGCGGAGCACGAACTGCGCCGCCGGGCGCGGGAGGCGCAGCGCGGCTCCCCGGCTGCGACGGGTCACCTCGTCATCCTCCACCCCGGACCGGGCCAAGGACCTTCGGCACCGTCGCCGCCTGCGCGAGGAGCCCGGCCGTGGCCGGGCGGAGCCCTCGGACGATCCTGGCACCAGGACCACCCGGGACGACCGAGACTGGTCTCGGCGTCACCGAGTCTGCGCGAGTGCGCGGTCCCCACGCAGGCGGTCCCGAGCAGCCGACGCCGGCGGAGTCACGTCGCGCCGGCGCCGGCCGGTCCCCTGCCGGCATGAGCCGCCCCATGTGAGCCACTCCTGAGGGCCTCCGTCGGGAGCAGATGCCAACCACGCCATGAAGCCCGGGCGCGGCTGATCAGTCGGCGTGCAGATCTCAGAGCCGCCGGCCTGGGTGGCGGTGCTGTGGGACGCCTGCTCAGGATCCTGTCCGGGGAGCCGGGGTGGCTCCGTGGCCCAGGCGCACGTTGACCTGCTTGGTCTGGGTGAAGCCGGCGATCATGCCCTCGAGGGACACCTCCCGGCCGATGCCGCTCTGCTTGTAGCCGCCGTAGGACTGGCCCACGACCTGCCCACCGCCCTGGTTGACCTGCACCCACCCGGCTTCCAGTCGGTGCGCGGTGGTGATCGCCAGGTCGATGTCCTGGCACCAGACGTAGGCCCCCAGCCCGTAGGCGGTGTCGTTGGCCATGCGGACGACGTCGTCGACGTCGGTCCAGGCGATGGCGACGACCACGGGGCCGAAGATCTCCTCGCGGGCCAGGCGGAAGCTGTTGTCACCGCCGGAGAACAGCGTCGGCACGTGGAAGAACCCCTCGGCCAGCGGCCCGCTGGTCGGCGGCAACCCGCCCACCTCGACGTGCAGCGCGGGATCGGCCAGCCCGTCCTCCAGATAGTCCCGGATGGACTCGAACTGGGTCTCGTTGATCACGGCGCCGATGTCGCTGGCCTCGTCCAGCGGGTTCCCGACCTGCATCGACCCCAGACGCTCTGCCAGCCGGGCGAGCACCTCGTCGTGGACGTCGCGGTGCAGGTACAGCCGCGAGCCGGCGGTGCAGCTCTGGCCCTGCCGGCTGATCCGCGAGGACAGCACCAGACCCTCGATGAGCTCGTCGGTCACCGCACCGGGGAACACGATCGAGGGGTTCTTGCCGCCCAGCTCCAACGAGACGTGGGCCAGCCGCTCCCCCGCCCGGGCGGCGATGCCACGGCCCACCTCGGTGGAGCCGGTGAAGGAGACCTTGTCGACACCGGGGTGCTCGACCAGGGCGTTGCCCGCATTCCGTCCGGTGCCGGTGACCACGTTGAGGACACCGGGGGGCAGGAACTCCTCACAGATCTCGGCCATCAGCAGGATGGACAGCGGGGCGTCCTCGGCGGCCTTGAGCACGATGGTGTTCCCCGCGGCCAGCGCCGCCGGGACCTTGAAGCCGGCGATCATCAGCGGCGAGTTCCACGGCAGGATCGCGCCGACCACCCCGAGCGGCTCCTGCCGGGTGTACTGCAGCTGCGACGCCCCGGCCGGCAGCGTCGTCCCCTTCACCTCCCCCGCGACACCACCGAAGTAGCGGAACAGGTCCACCAGCAACCCCGCCTCCGGGCGCGCCTGGGTGCGCAGCGCGTTCCCGGTGTCGGCGGCGGTGACCCGGGCCAGCTCCTCGGCACGGCCCTCGAGCGCGTCGGCGATCCGCAGCAGCACCCGCTGGCGCTCCTTGAAGTGCTGGTCGCGCCAGGCGGGGAAGGCCTCCCGGGCGGCGGCGACGGCGCGGTCGACGTCCGTGGCGTTGCCGCGCGGCACGCGGGCGAGGGCATGGCCGCGGCGGCCCGGGCTGGTGATCTCCCGCCACTCGCCGTCGACGGCCTCGACCCAGTTCCCACCGATGAGCATCAGCCGGGTAGGAGGGGACGCGGCGCCGGCGGGTGTGCTCAGGACGCTCTGCTCGGTCATGGTCTTCTCCTCGCGTAGGTGGTGAGGGATCAGCTGGCTGAACCGGACGTCCGGCTGGGTTCACGGGGTGTCACGTCCTCAGCGCGTACCCCACGGTCGGCGACCCGGACCCGCACACCTCGCCCACCCCGATCGATCCGGCTGGCTCGTGTAGTCCGACCCGGCGGGGTCACCCCGGGCCAGGAGGCGGGTCGGTCCCTGCCGCGTGGCTGCGCGCCTTCGGGACGACGGTGGTTCCGGTCGCCCGGTCGCCCGGACGCCGACGGCCTCGTCCAGCACGTCGGCGCCGGAGGGCTCCCGTCGTGGCGGGAGGTGATGACCTTGCGAGCCTCCATCTGCACCGTGCGGCTGCGATCGGTCAGGGTGCGGTGTCATCTGGTAGCGGTGTCTGCGGGAGGTTCGGCCGGGACGGGCCGGCGCCAGGGCCGGTCGCGCCGGCCCCGGGGAGCGCCGTGCCGCCGAAGTGCTTGTCGACCAGCTCGCGGATGGCCGAC
>NZ_JBFNXQ010000041.1:0-41710 GCF_041018925.1 Geodermatophilus maliterrae | reverse complement strand
CTGCCGGTGCCGCTGACCGCCTTCATCGGCCGCACCCGGGAGCTGGCCGCCGTCGCCACCGCGCTGGGCAGCTGCCGGCTCGTGACGCTGGTCGGGCCCGGCGGCAGCGGCAAGACGCGGCTGGCCCTGGAGGCCGCCCGCCGCCGTCCCGACGGCGCCCCGCCCGCCGCCCTGGTCGAGCTGGCCGGGGTGGAGGACCCCGACCTGGTCGCCGCGCAGGTGGCCACCGTCCTCGGGGTCAGCCTCACCGCCGGGGACCCGCTCGGCGCCGTCGCCACCGCCCTGCAGGAGCGGCCGCTGCTGCTCGTGCTCGACAACTGCGAGCACGTGGTGGAGGCGGCCGCCACGGTGTGCGCGGCGCTGCTGCCCCGCTGTCCCGACCTGCAGGTGCTGGCCACCTCGCGCGAGCCGCTCGGGCTGCCCGGCGAGGCGGTGCTGCCGTGCGGGCCGATGCCGGCCGGCGCCCCGGGCAGCGACGCCGAGCGGCTCTTCCTCGACCGCGCCCGGCTGGTCGCCCCGCACCTGGCCGAACCGTCGGAGGAGGACCTGGCGCGGGTCCGTGACGTGGTCGTGGCCCTCGACGGACTGCCGCTGGCCGTCGAGCTGGCCGCGGCCTGCCTGACCACGCTGCCGCTGGCCGAGGTCGCCGGGCGGGTCGACGACCGCTTCGCGCTGCTGTCGGGCGGCTGGCGCACCGCGGTCCCGCACCAGCGGACGCTGGCGGCCACCGTCCGGTGGAGCGTGGACCTGCTCACCCCACCCCAGCTGGCCGTGTTCCAGGCCGTGGCGGTGCTGCCGGGCAGCTTCGGCGCCGAGGCCGTCGAGGCGGTGGCCGGGCCGGAGGTCGGCGGCGGCGCGCGGGAGCTGCTGCGGGTGCTGGTGTCGAAGTCGCTGGTCGAGCTCGACCACGGGACGGGCCGGCACCGCGTGCTCGAGACGCTGCGGCAGTACGCCGAGCAGGGTCTTCCCGAGGCCGACGCGCGGCGGCTGCGGGACCGGCTGGCCGGCTACGTCGTCGGCCTCACCGAGCGGCTGGAGCCGACGCTGCGGCGCGCCGGGTGGACCGACAGCGCCCGGCTGCTCGACGCCGAGCAGCCAGCACTGCGCGCGGCGCTCACGCACACGCTGGCCACCGGCCAGGGCGAGCTGGCGCTGCGGATCGGCGCCGCGCTGTCGTGGTGGTGGTACCGCCGCGGTCACGTCCAGGAGGGCCGCCGCTGGCTGTCCAGCGCGCTGGACGCCACCCCGGACGCACCGCCGCAGGTGCGCAGCGGCGCGTTGCTCGGTGACGCGCTGCTGGCCTACCTCTCGGGCGACGTGGCCTCGATCTGGGCGCGCACCAACGAGATCGTGTCCGCGGCCCCCGACGAGCACGACGGCGTGCTGGCGCTGGCCCTGGTGCTGCGCGGGTTCGTCCGGGCGCTGCTGGGTCAGGCCGACCCCGATGGCGAGACCGCCCGTGACATCGCCCGCGGCCTGGATCTGGCGCAGGCCTCGGGCATCGAGTGGGTGCAGGCCGAGATCGCGATGACGCTGGGCCAGTTCGCCCGGGTGGCCGGCGACGCCGAGGGAGCGCTGGAGCACCTGGCGCGGGCCGAACAGCTCGCGCTCGGCCTGGGCCACTCGTGGGCGCACTCGTCGGTGCTGTGGATCCGCGCCAAGGTGCTCACCGAGCTCGGCCGCGCCGACGAGGCGCTGGGCGACCTGTGGCGCATGGTCGACCTGACCCACCGCGAGGGCGACGCCACCGGCACGCTGGCCGGGCTGCTCACCGCGGTCGGTGCCGCCACCGCCGCCGGCCGGGCCCGCACCGGCGCCGTCCTGCTGGGTGCGGTGCGGTCCACCGCCCGGCTGGTCGGCTACGACCCCCTCCGGATGGACCCGGTGGACGGCGGTCGCTACGTCACGGCCGTCGAGGCCGCCCTCGACCCGGCCGCGCTGGCCGCCGCCGTGGCCAAGGGGTCCGGTCTGGACCTCGACGCCGCGGTCGCGCTGGTCGGTCAGCTGGCCGGCGAGTCCGAGCCGCTACCGGCCGGACGGTGAGCCGAGCGACTGGTCCGGAGGCGTCCGCAACCCGCCGTAGAGCCGGGCGAGGTCGGGCAGCTGGTAGGCGGCGTTGAGGCCGCTGGGGTTGGGCAGCACCCACGTCTCCGCGCCGCCGAGCCGGTGGGGCTGCCGGCCCCAGCCGGCCCGGGCCCGCTCGCCGGTGGCCAGCCGCCAGGCCGTGATGCCGAGGACGGCCACGACCCGCGGGCGGTACCGCGCCACCAGGGCGGCCAGCGCCACCGCGCCGTCGCGCAGCTCGTCGGGCCGCAGCTCGGCGGCGGTCCGGGTGGGCCGGTCGACGAGGTTGGTCACCCCGAGGCCGTACCGCAGCAGCTCCCGGTCCTCCTCCGGTGCCAGCCGGCGCGGGGTGAGCCCGGCCAGGTGCAGCGCGGGCCAGAACCGGTTGCCCGGGCGGGCGAAGTGGTGCCCGCGGGCGGCCGAGAGCAGCGACGGGTTGATGCCGCAGAACAGGACGTCGAGGTCCGGGGCGACCACGTCGGGCAGGGGCTTGCCGGGCCTGCCGCCTCCCGTCCTCGCCCCGGTCGCCGTCCCCATGACGGGACCAGTGTCGCCGAGCCGGCCGGCACGGACACCGGACGGGCCCCGGCCCGGTCTTGTGCCGGCCGGTGCCCGCTCCCTAGCCTCCGGACGTCCCGTGACCGCGGTCACTCCCCGCAGGGCCGACGCCAGGAGCCCCCGGTGAAGAAGCTGCTCAACGACCCCGCCGACATCGTCGCCGACGCGCTCCGCGGCATGGCCGCCGCCCACCCCGAGCTCCGGGTCGACTCCGAGAACCGGGTCGTCTTCCGCCGTGACGCACCAGTGCGCGGCAAGGTCGGCCTGGTCTCCGGAGGCGGGTCGGGCCACGAGCCGATGCACGCCGGCTTCGTCGGCGCCGGCATGCTCGACGCCGCCTGTGCCGGCGAGGTGTTCACCTCCCCCGTACCCGATCAGGTGGTGGCCGCGACCCAGGGCGTCGACGGCGGCGCCGGGGTGCTGCACGTCGTGAAGAACTACACCGGCGACGTCATGAACTTCGAGATGGCCGCCGAGCTGGTGGCCGCCGAGTCCGACACGGAGGTCGTCGCCGTCGTCACCGACGACGACGTCGCCGTGCAGGACAGCACCTACACCGCCGGACGGCGCGGGGTCGGCGTCACCGTGCTGCTCGAGAAGCTGGCCGGGGCGGCCGCGGAGGAGGGCCGGCCACTGGCCGAGGTCGCCGACGTCGCCCGCCGGGTGAACGCCACCGGCCGCAGCATGGGCATGGCGCTGACCTCGTGCACCGTCCCGGCCGCGGGCCGCCCGACGTTCGACCTGCCCGAGGACGAGATGGAGATCGGGATCGGCATCCACGGCGAGCCCGGGCGGCGCCGGGTGCCGCTGGCGCCGGCCCGCGAGGTCGCCGAGATGCTCGTCGAGCCGATCCTGGCCGACCTCGACCTCACCGGCGGCGACGGCGTGATCGCCTTCGTCAACGGCATGGGCGCCACCCCGCTGCTGGAGCTGTACCTGATGTACGCCGAGGTCGCCGCCGTGCTGGAGAAGGCCGGCGTCGGCATCGCGCGCAACCTGGTCGGCTCCTACATGACCAGCCTGGACATGGCCGGCTGCTCGGTCACCCTGCTGCGGGCCGACGACGAGCTGCTGCGGCTGTGGGACGCCCCGGTGCGCACCCCGGCGCTGCGCTGGGGCGGCTGAGCGTGGCCGGAGCCGCGGGAGCAGCCGTCGACGCCGCGGGCCTGACCGCCTGGGTCACCGAGTTCGCCCGGCTGGTGCACGAGCAGCGCGACGAGCTGACCCGCCTCGACGCCGCCATCGGCGACGCCGACCACGGTGCCAACCTCGACCGCGGCATGACCGCGGTGGTCGCCGCGCTGGAGGGCGGGCCGGCCGACGACGCCGCCGCCGTCCTCAAGACGGTGGCGACGACGCTGATCAAGACGGTCGGCGGCGCCAGCGGCCCGCTGTACGGCACGTTCTTCCTCCGGGCCGCCGGCGCGCTCGACGGCGGGGACGCCTCCGCCTTCGCCGCCGCGGTCCGGGCCGGGCTCGACGGCGTGGCCGCCCGCGGCAAGGCCGAGCCCGGCGACAAGACGATGCTCGACGCGCTCACGCCCGCCTGCGACGCACTCGACGCCGCGCTGGCCGAGGGCCGCGACCTGCCCGACGCGCTGCGGGCCGCCGCGGAGGCGGCCGCGGGCGGACGGGACGCGACCGTGCCGCTGGTCGCCCGGAAGGGCCGGGCGAGCTACCTGGGCGAGCGCAGCGCCGGCCACGCCGACCCGGGCGCCACCTCGGCGGCGCTGCTGGTGCAGGCCGCCGCGACCGCGCTGGCCGGCGGCTCGTGACCGTCGGCTTGGTGGTCGTCTCGCACAGCCGTGCGCTGGCCGAGGCGGCGGTCGAGCTGGCGCGCGGCATGCTGCCCGGCCGCGAGCTCGCCGTGGGCATCGCGGCCGGCGACGTCGACGGCGGGTTGGGCACCGACGCGACCGCGATCGCCGACGCGGTCACCGCCGTGGACGGCGGGGACGGCGTCGTCGTGCTCATGGACCTCGGCAGCGCCGTCCTGTCGGCCGAGACGGCGCTGGAGTTCCTCGACGACGACCAGCGGGCGCGGGTGGTGCTCTCCCCCGCGCCGCTGGTCGAGGGCCTGGTCGGTGCCGCGGTGGTCGCCGCCTCCGGCGCGTCCCGGGACCGGGTGGCCGCCGAGGCGCTGCAGGGGCTGGCGCCCAAGCAGGCGCACCTGGCCGGCTGAGCGACCGGTCAGTCCCGCCGGGCCGTGGGGCCGGCGAGTCGCACGTGCAGGTCGTCGACGAAGCGGTCGACCGGGCGGGCGGTCTCGCCGGGGCCGAGCGGCTCCTGCGGCACGAGGACCCACAGCAGCAGGTACAGCAGGGCGCCGACGCCACCGGCGACGGTGAGCCCGACGAACGCCACCCGCCAGAGCACGGGGTCGGTGCCGGTGTGCGCCGCCAGGCCGCCGCTGACGCCGCCGAGCACCGCGTCGGTGCGGCTGCGCCGGAGCTGGGGCCGCCCGGTCTGCGGGGGGACGGTCTGCGGCGGGACGGCCTGCGGGGGAACGGTCTCGGGGGTGGGGAACGGGGTCGATGTCATGGCAGGAAGCCTGCCGGGAGCGGGTGCCCCGGCACATCGGGGAGCGCCCGGAACCGACCCCGGTCCCGGGCCGGGGTACCGGTCCGGGGATCCCCTGTGGGGAGGACCGGTCGGGAGCGTGCCGGGGACCGGGAGCCGGAGCACACTCCCCCCATGGCGGAGGCGCGCGGCGTCGGGGCCGGGACGGGCACACCGGTGGGGTCGGCAGGTCCCCGGCCGGACGGCGCGGTGACCGGCGGCGCGGTGCCGCACCAGGTGGGCCCGCACGACGCGGTCTCGCCGCACCACATCCCGCCGCGGGGCTGGTGGCGGGTGGTGCGGCGCGCCGTCCGGCACTCGTTCGACGAGCGGCTCATGGCGCTGATCGCCGCGGTCGCCTTCTTCGCCATCCTGTCGATCGCCCCGGTGCTGGTGACGGCGCTGTCGATCTACGGCGCGGTCACCACTCCCGCGGAGGCGCTCGAGCAGCTGTCGGCGGTGGCCGGCATGCTCCCCACGGACCTGGAGCCCCTGGTCGCCGAGCAGCTGACCACCATCACGGCCGCCTCCGGCCAGGTGCTCACCTGGCGGGGCCTCGGCGGACTTGCCGCGGCGCTGTGGACGGCGACCACCGCGGCCACCTACCTCGTCGACGCGCTGACCCTCGCCTACCACGAGGAGGAGACCCGCAGCTTCCTGCGCCGCAGCGGGCTCGGGCTCGTGCTGGTGCTCGGCGGGGCGGTGCTGCTCGGCGCGGTGATCACCGTGGCGGGCCTGGTGTCGGAGACGCTCGACGGCGCACCCGGCCCGGTCCGCGCCGTCACGCCGGCGGCCGTCTGGCTGGGACTGGCCCTGCTGATGACGACGGTGCTCGCCGTGCTCTACCGGTGCGCGCCGGACCGGAAGGACGCGCGCTGGCGGTGGATCA
This sequence comes from Geodermatophilus maliterrae, assembly GCF_041018925.1. Lineage (NCBI taxonomy): Bacteria > Bacillati > Actinomycetota > Actinomycetes > Geodermatophilales > Geodermatophilaceae > Geodermatophilus > Geodermatophilus maliterrae. The sequence continues at coordinate 35,640 of NZ_JBFNXQ010000041.1, read as the reverse complement.
GCGGCGGCGCGGTGCTCACGACGGTGCTGTGGCTGGCGACGTCGGCCGCGCTGTTCGCCTACGTGCAGAGCCTCGGCAACTACCAGGCCACCTACGGCTCGCTGGCCGGCGTGGCGATCAGCATGGCGTGGCTGTGGCTCAGCGTGTTCCTCGTCGTCCTGGGCGCGGTGGTCAACGCCGAGGCCGAACGGCAGACGTCCCGGGACTCCACGGTCGGGCCCGAGCGGCCGCTGGGCGAGCGGGGCGCCGTCGTCGCCGACAGCGCCCCGCCCTACCCGGACGAGCGGTGACCGCCCGGTCGGGTCAGCCGGAGACCGGGGTCGTGCCGAACATCAGCACCCGGCGGCCGACGTCGTAGTGGACGACGCCGCTGTCGCGGAGCATGTCCTGCAGGGCGTCCGCGTCGTCGGGCGAGAGGGTGAGGACCTCTTCCCAGGCGCCCTGGTCGAGCACCAGCTGCAGGGTGTAGACGCCCGGTGAGCCGGGCTCCTGGGCGGTCCAGGAGAACTGGTAGTGGCTCAGCTGGCGGACCTTGATGCTGTCGTCGGTGACCGGCTGGGAGACGTTCGTCGTCGCTGGCTGCTCTGCCATGTGTCACTCCTGGTGAGAGGTGTGTACGGAGCCGACCACCTACCCCGGCGTTCCCCGGGCGGACCGGCCGCACCTGCTCGGCACCGCCTGTCGGTGACCCTGCGCAACCGTGCGGTCTCGCCCGATCACCCCTGGCGAGCCTCGCGCGCAGCCACGCGGCCGAGTGCGCCGTCCGTCCTGGGCGGGTGTTCCGACGGTCGTGACCGCTGCGGCCGTCGCCAGCCCACCGGCGGTGGCCTGACCGGGCAGCGTCCAGGTCCCGCGGTCAGTCCTCCATCGCCCGGACCGCCAGCGCGGCCGCGCCGTACACGGCCGAACTGGCCACCGCCCGCACCGTGGTGGCCCGGCCCGACCCGCGGGCCGCCCCCAGCGCGGTGAGCACGTCGAGGAGGTTCGCGGCGGCGACCAGGGCCAGTCCCCGGTCGACCTCCTCCGCGGTGCGCGCGGTCAGCGCCGAGACGGAGAGGGCGAGCGCCCGGCTGCCGAACAGGCGCTGCAGCTGCAGTCCCTGCGGCGTCGGCGGGACGCCGTACCCGGTGGCCACCACTCGGGGGGCGACGACACTGACCGCCCCGAACGCCGCTCCGGCGCCGCCCAGTGCCCGCGCCAGCGTCTGCTTGGACATGCCTGCGATGGTCCTGGCCACGGGCTGCTCCCCTCGGTGACCCCGGCGGCCGGTCTGCTGAGCCGCCGTCGGCAGCCAACCAGGCACACGCTCGCCGCGCACCCGGTGCCCGACAGCGGCCACACTGGCCGTCGGTGCGCGCCGTCCCGGCACGCACGCCGCGCCCCACTCGGCCCGCTGGAGGTGCCCGCTGTCGACGGAGCTGGACACGACTGAACGGGAGACGCCGTACGGGCGGGTGCGCAGCCGGTCGGTGGGCCGGCCCCGCGACGGGGTCGCCGAGGTCGTGCTGGTCCAGGGCATCGGGGTGGCCGACTACCTCGTCCCCGGGCTGCGGGCGCTGGGGACCTGGACCCGCGCCCACCTGGTGGAGCTGCCGGGCTTCTCGGGCAGCGGCGAGCCGCCGCACGAGCTCGACGTCGTCGAGTTCGGCGACGCCGTGGTGTCCTGGCTCGCGGCTGCGGGGCCGGGCCGCGTGGTGCTGGCCGGGCACTCCGGCGGCACCCAGGTCGCCGCGCGGGCCACGCTCCGGCGTCCCCCGGGCGTGCGGGCCCTGGTGCTGGCCAGCCCGACGGTCGACCCGCGGTTCCGGACCCTCGGCGGGGTGCTGCGGGCCTGGTACCGGAACCACCGGCTCGAGCCCTCGGACCTCGACGAGGCCCACCGGCCGGAGCGGCAGCGGGCCGGGATGCGCCGGGTCGTCCACGCCGTGCGGGTCCACCTGACCGACCGGCTCGAGGACGTCGTCCCACAGGTCCCGGTCCCCGTGCTGGTGCTGCACGGCGAGGACGACCTGCTGTGCACCGAGGAGTGGGCCCGCTCGCTGGCCGGCCTCGCCCGCGACGGCCGGTTCGGGTCCGTGCCCGGGGCGCACAGCTTCGTCTGGACCGCGCCCGCCGCCTGGTCCGCCCCGGTCCGCCGGCTCGCCGAGGAGGTCGGCTGAGCGCTGCGTCAGTCCCGGCTGCTCCCGAGCCAGTCGACCGCCTCCCGGGCCACCTCCGGCGGCACCACGTGGCCGCCCCCGAACTCCCGGTAGGTGACGTCGTACCCGTCGTCGCGCAGGGCGGGGACGACCTCGCGGCTCGTGCGGTCGATCGGCAGGACGTCGTCGTCGGTCCCGTGGGAGACGAAGACGGTCGGTCGCCCGGCGCGCGGTGCCGGGGGGACGAACCCCGGGGAGAAGGCGACGACCCGTCGGAACAGCTCGCCGTTCGCCAGTCCCAGGCCGAGGGCGTAGGTCGCGCCGTCGGAGAAGCCGGCGACGGCCACCCGCCCGGCGTCGACCGGGACGGTGGCGAAGACCTCCGTCAGCGCCCGGTCGACCACGGCCACGTCGGGTCCGTAGCCCCGGACGACGGCGTCCCAGCTCGACTCGCGGGACGCGGGGGCCAGGAGGAGCAGCCCCCGCTCGTCGGCGAGTGAGCGCAGCAGCGCGAGCCCGGACTCGGCATCCCCTCCCGCGCCGTGCAGGACGACGACCAGCGGCACCGGCCCGGCCACCCCCGTCGCCGGCACGTGCAGCAGCGGGTCCCGGGTCTGCTCGAGGCCGAGCGGGTGGGTGCCCGGAGGCGGGGCCGGCACGTCGGGTGCGGCTCCCGGGCGTGCGGTCAGGGTGGCCGCGTCCCCGGTCCGGGGCGGGGCGCCCGGCACCTGCACCCCGCACCCGGCCAGCAGTCCGGCGCCGGCGACCCGGCCGGCCGCGATCAGCAGGTCACGACGGGTGAGCACGGCTCCCCCGTACCCGCCCGTCAGGCGCTGACCTCCTCGTGGGTGTTCACGCCGGGGATCCGCCGGACCGAGCCCCAGCCGAAGCGTGCCCAGACGACCAGCAGCGCCGCGCCGGCCAGCGAGCCCAGGGTGTCGCGCACCAGGTCGCCGTTCGTGTCGTCGTTGCCCTCGGAGAGCTGGGTGCCCAGCCACGCGTCGGAGCGCCACTCGTAGACCTCCCACAGCGCCCCGACCGTGACGCCGAGGGCCGCGGTCACGACGGCGATGCCCACGTAGTGCCGCAGGTGCGTCTCGTCCCGGGGGTCGGGGACGACGTCGAGGCGGGCGAGGGCGATGTAGACGACGGGCGCGGTGAGCATGGGCAGCGTGAAGTGCACGAGGTCGTCGAAGCGGACGAACCGGTCGTAGAGCCCCAGCGTCTCGCCGAACCCCTGCAGTGCCATCCCCGCCGTCACCGCGAGGTCGTAGACCCGCGGCAGGTTCACCAGCCGCGCGACGACGGTGACCGCCCCCATGACCAGCAGCACCGCCGCGGCGCCCGTCCGGCCCGCCACGGCGTAGGCGACCGCGCCGCCCAGGATCACGAGCCGCAGGACGTCGATGCCGTCCCTGACCACGGGCGTCCAGTCACCGAGCACGAGTCTGCGCACGTCCACGGCTCCGCCCTACCCGGGTCCCGGGGCCGTGACCACGCCGGACCGTGACCGCCCCGTGGCCGGACCGCCCGCCGGGGCGTCGGCACCGCCTGCGAGCATCGGCCCGTGCGGGGACGGGGGGTGGACGGGCTCCCCCGCGAGGTCGGTGTCCTCGCCGTCGTCGCCTTCGTCGTCGCCCTCGGGTTCGGCATCGTCGCCCCGGCCATCCCGCTGTTCGCCCGGTCCTTCGGCGTCGGGACGACCGCGGTCGGCCTCGCGGTGAGCGCCTTCGCGTTCTTCCGGTTCGTCTCCGCGTTCGGCGGCGGCTCGCTGGTCGAGCGCCTCGGGGAGCGCGTCGTCCTCGCCACCGGGCTGGCGGTCGTGGCGGTCACCACCGGCCTGGCCGGGCTGGCCACCTCGTTCCCCGTCTTCCTGTGGCTGCGCGCCGCCGGAGGGGTCGGCAGCGCGATGTTCACCGTGGCCGCGCTGGCGCTGCTGCTGCGGGTGGCGCCCGCCGCCTCCCGCGGCCGGGCCGCCGCCACCTACCAGGGCGGCTTCATCCTGGGCGGCATCGCCGGACCCGCGGCCGGTGGCCTGCTCACCGAGGTGTCGCCACGCCTGCCCTTCTTCCTCTACGCGGTGGCCCTGCTGGTCGCCGGCGTGGTGGCGCTGGTCCTGCTGCGCCCGTCGGCGACCGAGCGGGCCGCGGCACCCGCCGGGGTCCCCGGCGACCCCGCCTCCGGCCCGGTACCGCTGCGGTCGGCCCTGCGCTCGCGCGCCTACGTCGCGGCCCTGGTCACCAACCTCGGCGTCGGCTGGGTCCTGTTCGGCGTCCGCAACTCGCTGGTCCCGATCTACGTCACCGAGGAACTGGGCCGCAGCGCGGCCTGGGCCGGCGCCGGCCTGCTGGCCGGCTCGGCGGCACAGGCGCTGGCGCTGCTGCGCTCGGGCCGGCTGGCCGACACCTGGGGACGGCGGCCGAGCCTGCTCCTCGGGACGGCGACCGGCACGGCCGCGCTGGCGCTCCTGGCACTGCCCCCGGCGACCGGTGTGTTCCTGCTGTCGATGGCGACCTACGGCCTGGCCGCCGCGCTGCTCGCCAGCGTGCCCGCGGCCCTGGTCGGCGACGTGAGCCCGGTCCGGGGCGGCCGGGTGGTGGCGGTGTTCCAGATGTCGGCCGACCTCGGGGCCGTGGCCGGTCCGCTGGTGGCCGGCTGGCTCACCGACGTGGCCTCGTACCAGGTCGCGTTCGCGGCCAGCACGGCGGTGGTGGCCGCCGGCCTGGTCGCCGCGCTCGCCCTGCCACGCCGCTGACCCCTCGCTCGGGGACGACGACCGTGCACATCCGCGGAAGTGCACGGACCCGGGCTCGTGTCGGCCCCGGGTGCGAGAGTGCTCGCGTGCTGCTCGCCGACGTCGTCGCCGCCTCCGCCGCGGTGGCGGCCACCCGCGCGCGCACGGCCAAGGCGCGGGCGATCGCCGACGTCCTGCGCAGGGCTGAGCCCGGTGAGGTGGCGCCGGTGACCGCCTGGCTGGCCGGTGACACGCTGCAGGGGCGCCTGGGTGTCGGCTGGCGGACGCTCACCCGGCTCACGTCCGACCCCGCGTCCGCGCCGGCGCTCACCGTGGCCGACGTCGACGCCGCCCTCACCGCGCTCGCCGCCGAGGGCGGCGCCGGGTCCGCCGCCCGCCGCGAGACCGCGCTGTCCGGGTTGATGACCGCCGCGACCGCCGACGAGCAGCGCTTCCTCGTCCGCCTGCTCGCCGGGGAGCTGCGGCAGGGGGCGCTCGAGGGCGTGGTCCTCGACGCGGTGGCCGCGGCGGCCGGCGTCCCCGCCGGACTCGTCCGCCGGGCCGCGATGCTGTCGGGCTCCCTGCCGGGGACGGCGGCCACCGCCCTGACCGGCGGCGCCGGTGCGCTGGCGGAGGTGCGGCTGGAGGTCGGCCGCCCGGTGCGGCCCATGCTGGCCGGCCCCGGCTCCTCGCTGGACGCCGTGCTCGCCGATCTCGGCGCCGACGTCACGGTCGAGTACAAGCTCGACGGAGCGCGCATCCAGGTGCACCGCGACGGGGACGACGTCCGGGTGTGGACGCGCACGCTGCGCGAGGTCACCGGCGCCGTCCCCGAGCTGGCCGAGCGCGTCCGTGCCCTGCCGTGCGAGCGGGCCGTCCTCGACGGCGAGACGCTCGCACTGGACGACGACGGCGCCCCGCGGGCGTTCCAGGACACGATGAGCCGCTTCGGCAGCGCCGGGACGGGTGGGGACGGGACTGCCGCGGTGCTGCTGAGCCCGTTCCTCTTCGACGTGCTGCACCTCGACGGCCGCGACCTCGTCGACGAACCGCTGGCCGTCCGCCTCGACGCGCTCGCCGGGCTGCTGGCCGCCGACGAGCACGCCCCGCTGCGGATGCCCGGCGTCCGCCGGCCGACGCAGGAGCAGGCCGCCGGCGTGCTCGACGGCGCGCTGGCCGCCGGCCACGAGGGCGTCGTCGTCAAGGCACTGGACGCGCCCTACGCCGCTGGCCGGCGCGGCCGGGCGTGGCAGAAGGTCAAGCCGGTGCACACCCTCGACCTGGTCGTGCTGGCCGCCGAGTGGGGCTACGGCCGCCGCACCGGGAAGCTGTCGAACATCTCCCTCGGCGCCCGCGACCCCGACGGCGGCGAGCCGGTGATGGTCGGCAAGACGTTCAAGGGCATGACCGACGAGCTGCTCGACTGGCAGACGGCGACCTTCCCCGGCCTCGCCGCCGAGACGCCGGCGTGGGGCGTGCGGCTGCGGCCGGAGCTGGTGGTCGAGGTCGCCCTCGACGGCGTCCAGCGCAGTCCCCGCTACCCGGGCGGGGTGGCGCTGCGGTTCGCCCGCGTCGTGCGCTACCGGCCGGACAAGACCCCGGCCGAGGCCGACGACCTCGACGCCGTCCGGGGGCTGCTCGCCGGGAGCTGACACCTTCCTCCTGGTAGAGCGTTGCTCTAGAGTGCTACTCCGTGAACGCGAGGGGCTCGACCAGCAGGGACGCGATCGTCCGGGCGGCACTGGCTGGCGCCCGTGACCGCGGGTGGGAGGAGATCTCGATGCAGGAGGTCCGGCTGCGCGCCGGGGTGAGCAACGGCAGCCTGTTCCACCACTTCCCCACCCGGCAGGACCTCGAGTCGGCCGTGGTCGCCGCCGGTCTCGTCGAGCACGACGGCGCACTGCTGGTGGAGCTGCGCATGTCGACGGGCGCGCGCGAGGGGGTGCGGGGCGTCGTCGTCCGCCACCTGGCCTGGGTGCGGGAGAACCCGCGGGTCGCGGTGCTGCTGCTCTCCGCCCGGCCGCCTGCACTGCGGGCCGCGGTCCCTCCGGAGGTGGTCGAGGACAGCCGGCGCTTCTTCGCCGAGGTGGCGGCCTGGTTGCGACGGCACGGGTGGAGCGGGCAGCCCGCCTTGCCCGTCGTCAACGCGCTGTGGCTGGGGCCGGCCAACGACGTCGCGCGGGGCTGGCTGACCGCCGGTGGCGAGGAGCCCGCCGGCGCGGTGGCCGCGGTCGTCGCCGACGCGGCCTGGCACGCGCTCCGCGCGCACCTGCGGGTGGACGCGTGAGCACGGCCCGCGACCGGTACCTGCGGGCACTGGACCGCGTGGACGACGTCGTCGCCGGCATCCGGCCCGCGCAGTGGGGGCTCGCCACACCGTGCCCCGACTGGGACGTGCGCGAGCTGCTGGGCCACCTGGCCGACGGTCAGGCGCAGGTGACCGCGATGCTCCGGGGCGCACCTCCCCGGCCCGGGACCGCAGGCCCCGCAGACCCCGACCCCGCGGCGGCCTGGCGGCGGGCCCGGCAGGAGGTGGCTGCCGCGCTGGCCGCGGTGACCGACGACGCGGTCCTGCGCACGCCCCTGGGCGAGCTCCCCCTGCCGGCTCTGCTCGACACCGCCGTCATCGAGCCCCTGCTGCACGGCTGGGACCTGGCCACCGCGGTCGGCGGCGCCACGGACCTCGACCCCGAGACGGCCGAGGTGACCCTGCGCGGCGTGCGCGCGCTCGGCGAACAGCTGGCACAGACGGGCATGTACGCCGCGGCGCTGCCCACCGACGAGGGCAGCACCGCCCAGGAGCGGCTGCTGGCCCTCACCGGTCGCCGCCCGGTCGGGCCCTGAGCGGGCCCCACCGGACCGTCAGCTGTCGGCGACCTGCGGGGCGACCTCGGTGCCGAGCAGCTCGATGCCGCGCAGCAGGTCGGCGTGCGCCAGGCGTGGGTTGGTCATCTGCAGCGAGATGCGCTGCACCCCGCCCAGCTGCTCGGAGACCCGCTGCAGCTTCGCCGCGATGGAGTCGGGGTCGCCCATGAAGAAGGCGCCGTTCGGGCCGCTCGTGGCGTCGAACTGGGCACGGCTGGGCTGGGCGAAGCCACGCTCGCGGGAGATCTTGGCGAACATCTCGTGCCAGCCCGGGTAGATGGTGTCGGCCGCGGCCCGCGTGCTCTCGGCGACGTAGCCGAACACGTGCAGCCCGACCTGCAGCGCCTCGGGCGCGTGCCCGGCCTGGGCGCCGGCACGGCGGTAGAGGTCGACCAGGGGCGCGAACTGCCGCGGCTCGCCGCCGATGATCGCGACCATGAGCGGCAGGCCGAGCAGCCCGGCGCGGACGAAGGACTCCGGCGAGCCGCCCACGCCGACCCAGATCGGCAGCGGGTCCTGGACCGGGCGGGGGTAGACGCCCTGCCCGGTCAGCGCCGGCCGGTGCCGCCCCGACCACGTGACTTCCTCCGAGGCCCGGATGCGCAACAGCAGGTCGAGCTTCTCGTCGAAGAGCTCGTCGTAGTCGGCCAACGACAGCCCGAAGAGCGGGAACGCCTCGGTGAACGAGCCGCGACCGACCACCAGGTCGATGCGGCCCTTGGCGATCAGGTCGAGCGTGGCGAACTGCTGGAACACCCGGACCGGGTCGGCGGCGCTCAACACGGCCACGGCGCTACCCAGCCGGATGCGGGAGGTGCGGGCGGCCGCCGCGGCGAGGATCACCGGCGGCGCCGAGTCGTAGTACTCGGGCCGGTGGTGCTCGCCGATGCCGAAGGAGTACAGCCCCACCCGGTCGGCCAGCTCGATCTCCTCGAGCAGGTGCTCCATGCGCTCCGCGGGGCCGACGACGTGCCCCGTCGAGGGGTCGGTCACCGCCGCCACGAAGCTGTCGACGCCGAGGTGCACGGCGGTCTCCCTCCGGATCGTCGGCGGGGGACGCCCGCCTGTCGTCAAACGTTCAACGGCCAGTGAACCAGGCCGGGACGAGCCCGCTCCCCGGGCAGGCGGGATCCACTGCGGGGTGGGGACCGGGGCCGGCGACGCCGCCGAGCGGACCGGTCCCCACCGCGAGCGGTGGGGGCAGCGGGTCCCTGCTCAGGCCACGGACGCGGTCTGCCCGGCGGGCTCCCCGCCGGGACGCGGACCGGACACCGGGGCCTGCTCCCCGCGACCGGCCTTGAGGCCGGCGAGGTACCAGGCGGTGCAGTCGGCACAGCTGGCGATCCAGACGTGCCGGGGGTGACGCAGACAGGTGGTCGGGCGGGTGGACAGCGCGTGGCTCATGGTGTGGTGCTCCCTGCCGCCTCGTCGGCGACTCGTGACTTCCGTGCGCTGGTGCAACGCCGTCCGCCCGTCCGGCCATCCGGCCGGCGGGGTGAGCCCCGTCGCGGTCGGCACACCCGGGTCACCCGGCCAGCGGCTGCACGTCGCGGGTGCAGAACATGCAGACCGAGGCGTCCACCGGGATGAAGCTCTTGCAGTGGTCGCACTCGCGGCTGCCCTGGGCGCCGGCGGTCTCCCGGCCGGTCGCCCGCCGGATCGCCTGCACGAGGAACATGATCGTCACGGCCAGCAGCAGGAACGACACGAGCGCGGTGAGGAACGAGCCGTAGCGGATCTGCGAGCCGTTCACGGTCAGCACGAGCGCGTCGAAGTCCGGCTGCCCGAACAGCGCGGCCACCAGCGGCAGGATCACGTCGCCGACCAGCGACGCGACCACGCTCGCGAACGCGGCGCCGATCGCCAGGCCGACGGCGAGGTCGACGAGGCTGCCGGAGAAGGCGAAGTTCCTGAAGTTCGTGAACAGCTGACGCACGGGTCCCCCTCGCTCGGTGGTCGGCGGGAGCGTAGGGCGGGCCGGACCCCCCGGCAGGACGTCGCACCCTCGGGCACCCGACATGGTGCACATCTGCCAACCACGGGCGTGGCTTTCGTCGACTCCCGCCCCGCAGCAGGAGCCGGCCGCCTGCCGATCAGAGGGTCATGTCCGCTCGACTCGTCGCCGCCGGCGCCGCTGCCGGTACGCAGCAGGTGGTCTGGCCTTCGTCCCCGGCGCAGTCGGCCGAGGACCCGTGGTGGCGCTCGGCCGTCGTCTACCAGGTCTACCTGCGCTCGTTCGCCGACGGCAACGGCGACGGCATCGGCGACCTCGCCGGACTGCGGGCCCGCCTGCCCTACCTGGCCTGGCTCGGCGTCGACGCGCTGTGGATCAACCCGCACTACCCCTCGGGCGGTGCCGACGGCGGCTACGACGTCGTCGACTACCGCGCGGTGGACCCCGAGTACGGCGACGTGTCCGACGTCGAGGCGCTGGTGGCCGACGCCCGGCAGCTGGGTCTGCGCGTGGTGCTCGACGTCGTCCCCAACCACACCTCCGACCGGCACCCCTGGTTCCAGGCGGCGCTGGCCGACCCCGGCTGCCCCGAGGCGTCGCGCTACCACTTCGCCCCGCCGTCGGAGGAGCCGCCGAACAACTGGCGCTCGCTGTTCGGCGGCCCGGCCTGGTCGCGCACCCCGGACGGCCGGTGGTACCTGCACCTGTTCGCACCCGAGCAGCCCGACCTCAACTGGCGCGACCCCGTCGTGGCCGACGACTTCGAGCGGACCCTGCGCTTCTGGCTCGACCGCGGCGTGAGCGGCTTCCGCGTCGACGTCGCCTACGGGCTGTACAAGGACGCCGGCCTGCGCGACAACCCGGGCAGCTACTCCCCCACCCTGTTCGGCCACGGTCCCGAGCAGGCCATGACCTGGAACCAGCCCGAGGTGCACGACGTGTGGCGCCGGTGGCGGTCGGTCTGCGACGAGTACACCGGCACCATGCTGGTCGGCGAGGTCTGCCTGGCCGACCTCGACGAGGTGGCCCTCTACTCCCGGCCCGACGAGCTGCACCAGTCACTGTCGTTCCGGCTGCTCAAGTCCTCCTGGTCGACGCCGGCCTTCGCCGAGGCCATCGGCAGCGCCCTCGACGCCTTCGGCCGCGTGGGCGCGCCGGTCTCCTGGGTGCTGGGCAACCACGACAAGGACCGCATGGTGAGCCGCTTCGGCGGCGGCGAGACCGGCCTGGCCCGGGCCCGCGCGGCCGCGCTGCTGCTGCTGTCCCTGCCGGGCTCGGCCTACGTCTACGCCGGCGACGAGCTCGGCCTGCCGCAGGCCGACGTGCCCGACGAGGCCAAGCGCGACCCGATCTTCTTCCGCAGCAACGGCGAGCGCGCCGGCCGCGACGGCTGCCGCGTGCCGATGCCGTGGAACGCCTCGGCCGGGGTGGGCTTCTCCCCCGCCGGCGCGGCCCGCCCGTGGCTTCCCGTGCCGGCGGCCTGGCGGCAGCACGCGGTGTCGCGGCAGACCCGTGACTCGAGCTCGGTGCTGCACCTGTACCGGGAGGCCCTCGCCATCCGCGCCGAGCACCCCGCGCTGGGCACCGGCGAGGCGACGGTGAGCACCCGCGGCGACGTCCTCACCGTCCGCTGCACCGGCGGCGGACGGACGGTGCGCTGCGTGGTCAACATGGGCACCGGCACCGCGCTCGTCCGCTCGCGCGGCGAGGTGCTGCTGACCTCCGGCGCCGGCGTGCACGCCCCCGGCCGCTCGGTGGCCCTGCCGCCCGACACCGCCGTCTGGCTCGCGGAGGACTGAGCGCCCCGGCACGGGGCACCCGCTACAGAGGTCCACCATGTCCGCGTCGGCGATCGGTGTCTCCAGGACCCGCAGTCCACGAACCACCGCATGCCCGCCGTCCATGCGGATGGCAGTAGCGCAATTGACGGTGTCGAGGTTGGTCAGCGTCACATCGAGTGGCCCCGCTACGGAGCAACCCCGCCGTCGCATCGATCTGTCGCCGCTGCCACGCACCGCAGCCGCACAGGGCGATGTCGTCGCGCTTCGCGATGGAGCGAGTCGTCTCGGCGGTTGGACCACACGCCCGGCAGCGAGAGGAACGGATCGGCATCAGGGTCGCCGCCGTGTCGGCGGCCGGGAGATCACGTCGAACAGGCGCGTACGCCGGGCCGACCCGTCGATGAAGATGTCCGCCTGAGCGTCCACTCGGCTGAACGTCGAGCCGTCCGCGTCCCCTGTGATGAAGGTGCTGGATGGGGCCCCCGTCAGGCTCGCGAAGCGGCAGCATCAGGACGGCCCCGAACAGAGAAGCGCCAGCCAGTGCCACGCATGGCCACAGCGGCCGATCGGCGACGGGGCCGACGATGCTCACTGCGACACCTACGGCTGCCCACACCACCGACCCAAGCCATACCCGCATGTGACCTCCCGAGTTCCGGTTCACGGGTACGACTCAGGCGGTCACCACCAGGATCGTGATCCATCGAGACCTCGCCGCCATCGGAGCGTGGATCAGTAGGGCGGTGCACGACCCCGAACCCGCGGGTCAGGCGGCTGTCAACAGATTCGAGACGCCTTGACGGGCACCCCCGATCCCGCCCCCCAGCACAGGTCCACACTGACCGAGTGACCCCGAAGCGCTGCCCCTGCGGCACCGGTCTGCCCTACGGCGAGTGCTGCGGGCGGCTGCACGACGGGACGGCGGCCGCCGCCGCCGAGCAGCTGATGCGCTCGCGGTACAGCGCCTTCGCCGTCGGCGACCCCGCGTACCTGCTCGCCACCTGGGACCCGGGCACCCGGCCGCGGTCGCTGGAGCTCGACCCGGCGGTGCGCTGGACGGGGCTGGAGGTGCTGGCCACCACCGGCGGCGGCCTGTTCGACGCCGAGGACACGGTCACCTTCCGCGCGCACGCCCGCGCCGGCGGCGCGGACCACCTGCAGGCCGAGCACAGCCGGTTCCGCCGGGTGGACGGCTGCTGGGTCTACGTGGACGGCGACCCCGCCTGACCGGTCGGCCGCTCCGCCGGCAGCCACCGGGACAGCCAGCCCGTCGTGAGGTCGACGACCTGCTCCAGGGCGCCCGGCTCGGGGAACAGGTGGGTCGCGCCCGGCACGACCGCGACCTCCCACCGCCCCGCCAGCCGGGCGGCGGCCGCGCGGTTGAGCGCGAGCACCTGCTCGTCGGCGCCGCCCACGACCAGCAGCGTCGGCGCCCGCACCCGGTCGAGCGCGTCGGCGGCGAGGTCGGGCCGGCCGCCGCGGGACACGACCGCCCGCACCCGCTCGGGCCGGTCGGCCGCGGTGACCAGGGCGGCGGCCGCCCCCGTGCTCGCGCCGAAGACCGCCAGCGGCAGGCCGGCCGCGGCGCCGGACAGCCAGTCGGCCGCCGCGGTCAGCCGGCCGGCGAGCAGCCCGACCTCGAAGCGCAGCTCCCGGGTGCGGTCGTCGACCTCCTCCTCGGCGGCCGTGAGCAGGTCGAGCAGCAGGGTGCCGAAGCCCGCCCCCCGCAGTGCCTCGGCGACCTGGCGGTTGCGCGGGCTCTGCCGGCTGCTGCCGCTGCCGTGGGCGAAGAGCACCACCCCGCGGGCGGCCGCCGGCACGGCGAGGTCCCCGGGGAGGACGGCCCCGGGGACGGGCACTGCGACCGGTGCGGGATCCATGCCGCCTCCTCACCGCCAGCGGTACTCCAGCTCCGGGCGGCCCGCGCCGCCGTAGCGGGGCACGCGGTCGACCAGCCCCGCCTCGGCGAGGTACTCCAGGTAGCGGCGGGCGGTGATCCGCGAGGCGCCGATGAGCTCCGCGGTCTCCGCCGCCGACACCGCCGCTCCCTGCCGGACGACGGCGACCACGGCGTCCAGCGTCTCGCGGCCCATGCCCTTGGGCAGCGGCGCCGCGCGGGCCGGGCGGACGGTGCCCAGCACCCGGTCGATCTCGGCCTGCCCGGCGGCGTCCCCGCCCGCGGTCAGCCGCGCGCGGTACTCGGCGTAGGCCACCAGCCGGTCCCGCAGTGCGGGGTAGGTGAACGGCTTGAGCAGGTAGCCGACGACGCCGTGCACCGCCGCGGCCCGCACGGTGGCCAGCTCCCGCGCCGAGGTGACGGCGAGGACGTCGACGTCGGCGCCCACCGCCCGGATCCGCCGGCACAGGTCCAGGCCGGAGGCGTCGGGCAGGTGCAGGTCGAGCAGGACCAGATCGACCGTCGTCCGGGTCAGCGCGGCGAGGGCCGCCGCGCCCGTGCCGGCGACGCCGACCGTGGTGAACCCGTCGGTGCGGTCGACGTAGGCGCGGTGGGCCTCGGCGGCGACCGGCTCGTCCTCGACGACGAGCACGCTGATCACGGGGTCACCCGCTCGCGCACCTGCGCCGGCGCGGCCAGCGGCAGCGACACCCGGAACTCCGCGCCCGGGCCCGGCCGCACCGCCACCGTGCCCCCGTGCCGGCGGACCACCTGCTCGACCAGGGCCAGGCCCAGCCCGCGGCCCAGGCCGGCCGGGGCGCCGTCCGGGTGGGTCTTGGTCGACCAGCCGCGCCGGAACGCCAGCCGGGCCTCCTCCTCGGTCAGCCCGGGACCGCTGTCCTCCACGCGGACCTCCAGCCGGTCGCCGTCCTCCCAGACGCCGATCTGCACCTCGCGCGGCGGCTCGCCGGCGAGGGCGGCGTCGATGGCGTTGTCGAGCAGGTTGCCGACGACGGTGACCAGGTCGCCCCCCGGGATGCCGGTGACACCCACCGCCGTGCCGGGGTCGACGTCGAGGTGGACCCCGCGCTCGGCGGCAGTGGCGGCCTTGCCGAGCAGCAGCGCGGCGAGCACCGGCTCCTCGACCGCGCCCACCACCCGGTCGGTGAGCTGCTGCGCCGAGGCCAGCTGCGCGGTGGCGAACTCGACCGCCTCCCGGCTGCGGCCGAGCTCCACCAGCGACACGGTGGCGTGCAGCCGGTTGGCCGCCTCGTGCGCCTGGGCGCGCAGCGACTCGGCGAAGGCCCGCACGCTGTCGCGCTCGCCGGTGAGCGCCTGCAGCTCGGTGTGGTCCCGCAGGGTGACCACCGAGCCCGCGTCCCGGCCGGAGGCGCGCGTGGGCGAGCGGTTGACCAGCAGCACGCGGGTGTCGGTCAGGTGCACCTCGTCGACGCCGCGCTGGGGCCGGGCCAGCGCCTGCGCCAGCTCGGCCGGCAGGCCCAGCTCGTCGACCCGGCGCCCGGCGGGGTCGCCGTCGAGGTCGAGCAGCCGCCGCGCCTCGTCGTTGGCCAGCCGCACGCGCTGCTCGCCGTCCAGGAGCAGCAGCCCCTCGCGGACGGCGTGCAGCACCGCCTCGTGGTGCTCGAGCATCGCGGCCATCGTCGTCGCGTCGAGGCCGCCGGTCTGCCGGCGCAGCCGGCGGCTGACCGCCCAGCTGCCCAGCGCGCCGACCGCCAGCGTCACCGCCGCGGTGCCGAGGATCCCCGGGACGGCGGTCGCGAGGTCGGCCCCGACGACGTCGACGGTGATGCCGGCCGACACCAGCGCCACCACGGCGCCGTCGGCGTCCAGGACCGGGCCGGTGGTGCGCACCGAGGGGCCGAGCGTGCCGGTGTAGGTCTCGGTGAAGGTGTCGCCGGCCAGCGCGCGCGTGATCGTGCCGACGAAGGGCCGGCCGATCTGCGTCGGGTCCGGGTGGGTGAAGCGGGTGCGGTCGGGCGCCATCACGGTGATGAAGGACAGCCCGGTGTCGGTGCGCACCTGCTCGACGAAGGGCTGCAGGACCGCGGTCGGGTCCGCGGCGGTGACGGCGTCCACCACCAGCGGCGAGTCGGCCAGGCTCTCGACCACGGCGGTCGTGCGCTGCTCGGCGGCGCGCTGCACGGCCGCGCGGGCGTCGAGGTAGGCGACCACCGTCGCCGTCGCCACCACGGCGAGCAGGACGAGCGCCTGCAGCCACAGCAACTGCCGGGCCAGGCTCGTCCCCCTGCGGGCCCGCGTCCGGCGGGGGAGGATCGGCACGCTCCGCAGTGTCCCCGCCCGGCGGCCCGACACGGAGGCCTCGGTCGCCGGGGTCCACCTCGTGAACGCAATGAACGCATGCGTGACCCCCGTCACGGCGTCCGGCCCACTGGGAGCGACCACCGCCCGGCCCCGGGCGCCGTCTCGACTCACCAGGAGCACTCATGGCAGCTGGCACAGCGGCCGGCAAGCGTGATCGCACGCACTGGCTCTACATCGCCGTCATCGCCGCCGTCGTCCTCGGCATCGCGGTCGGCTTCGCGTTCCCCGAGTTCGCCGTCTCGCTCAAGTGGCTCGGCACCGCGTTCGTGGGCCTGATCAAGATGCTCATCGCGCCGGTCATCTTCTGCACGATCGTGCTGGGCATCGGCGCCATCCGGCAGGCGGCCAAGGTCGGCCGCATCGGTGGCCTGGCGCTCGGCTACTTCGTGCTCATGTCGACCGTCGCCCTGGCGATCGGCCTGGTCGTGGGCAACATCCTGCACCCCGGTGACGGGCTGCAGCTGTCCGACGAGCTGCGCGGCGCGGGTGCCGAGCTGGCCGGCACGGCCGAGGAGTCCGGCGGCACGACCGACTTCATCCTCGGCCTGATCCCGACCACCCTGGTGTCGGCGCTGACCGAGGGCTCGGTGCTGCAGGCGCTGCTGGTCGCCTTGCTCACCGGCTTCGCGATCCAGGCCATGGGGCGCGCCGGCGATCCGCTCCTGCGCGGCATCGGCCACTTCCAGAAGCTGGTCTTCCGCATCCTCGCGATGGTCATGTGGGTCGCCCCGATCGGCGCCTTCGGTGCGATCGCCGCGGTCGTCGGCGAGACCGGGATCGACGCGCTGAAGAGCCTCGCGATCATCATGCTGGGCTTCTACGCGACCTGCGCGGTGTTCGTGTTCGTCATCCTCGGCCTGATCCTGCGCGTGGTCGCCAAGATCAACGTCTTCTCGCTGCTGAAGTACCTGGGCCGCGAGTTCCTGCTGATCGTCTCCACCTCGTCGTCGGAGACCGCCCTGCCGCGCCTGATCGCCAAGATGGAGCACGCCGGTGTCAGCGCGCCGGTCGCGGGCATCGTCGTCCCGACGGGCTACTCCTTCAACCTCGACGGCACCGCCATCTACCTGACGATGGCCTCGCTGTTCATCGCCGAGGCGCTGGGCGACCCGCTGACGGTCGGCGAGCAGATCGGCCTGCTGGTCTTCATGATCATCGCATCGAAGGGCGCCGCCGGCGTCACCGGTGCGGGCCTGGCCACGCTGGCCGGCGGGCTCTCGGCCCACCGTCCGGACCTGCTCGACGGCGTCGGCCTGATCGTCGGCATCGACCGGTTCATGTCCGAGGCGCGCGCGGTGACCAACTTCGCCGGCAACGCGATCGCCACGGTCCTGATCGCCACGTGGACCAAGGAGCTCGACCGCGAGCAGCTGTCCGCGGCGCTGTCGGGCGACTCCCCGTTCGACGAGGCGACCATGATCGACGACCACGACGGCCCGTCCGACGACGAGCTGCCGGCCGACGCGACCAACGCCGGCCCCGGCCAGCGCGACGCCGGCGATGCGCTGCGCAAGGCGGCGGCGGGCTCCACCCACTGACCTCCTCCCGCTCGGCACGGTGCCCGTCGTCCCCTCGCTGGGGGCGGCGGGCACCGTCGCGTCGAGGGGTCGCTGGTGCGCGACCCGGGCGCGTGTGGTCGGCTGCGGCGGTGCCCGCACCCCACCACGACGTCGTCGTCGCGGGAGCCGGGCCGGCCGGGCTGTCGGCCGCGGCCGCCTGCGCCGCCGCCGGGTTGCGCACCGCCGTCGTCGCCGGGTCGCTGTCGCCCTGGCCGGCCACCTACTGCCTGTGGGCCGACGAGCTGGAGTCGGCGGCGCCCGGGCTCGGGCTCGACCCGGCCGCCGTCGCGGCGGCGTACTCCCCCACCGTGGTGCGCACCGCCGCGGGCGGGGAGCGGCGGCTGACCCGGCGGTACGCGCGGCTGCGCAACGACGTCGTCCACGCCGCCCTGCTCGACCGGTTGCAGGGGTCCGGCGGGGAGCTCGTGCCCGGCCGGGTGACGGGGCTGCGCGCCGAGGGCGGGCGCGAGGTCGCCGTCCTGGCCGACGGGCGCGAGCTGGCCGCCGGCCTGGTGCTCGACGCGCGCGGCGGCGGCCCCGGCACCGCGCAGCAGCGGGCCTGGGGCGAGGTGGTGGCCGGCCCGGTCGAGGACCTCGTGCCGCCCGGCGGGGCGCTGCTCATGGACTGGGCGGCGCTGGCCGACCCGGCCGCGCCGCCGGCGTTCCTCTACGGCCTCCCGCTCGACGACGGGACCGTCCTGCTGGAGGCGACCTCGCTGGCCGCCCGCCCGCCGGTGCCGCTGGCCGACCTCCGTGCCCGGCTGACCGCCCTGCTCGGCGCGCACGGCCTGCGGCCCGCCGGCGGACCCGAGCGGGTGGCCATCCCGCTCGACGCCCCGCCCCGGGCCGGCGGCGCCGGCACGCCGGTGGGCGCGGCGGCCGGGCTGGTGCACCCGGCCACCGGCTACAGCGTCGCGTCCTCGCTGCGGCTGGGCCCGCGGGTCGCCGCGGCGCTGGCGGACGGCGGGGCCCCGGCCGCTCGGGGGGCCGTGCGGGCTGCCCGCCCCCGGACGACGGCCGGGCTGCTCGGGCTGGGCCTGGAGGTGCTGCTGCCGCTGGACACCGCGGCCACCGACGCGTTCTTCGCCGCCTTCTTCACCCTGCCCGAGCGGACCTGGGCGGCCTACCTCGACGTCGGCTCCTCCCCCGCCGCGGTGGCCGCGGCGATGGCCCGCACGTTCACCGCCCTGCCGCCGGCCCAGCGCGCGCACCTGCTGCGGACGGCTGCCCGGCTCGGCGGCACCCGCGCCGCGGCGGTGCTCGGCCGGCCGCGGGCTGCGCCCCGGCGGCCGGGTCGGGAGTGAGCCGGCCGCCGGCCACCTGGCCGGGACGACCGCCCCTGACGACGCCGGTCACGTCACGGGCGACCACCGCGACGCGTCAGCCGGTGCAGCCACGGGTGCCGCCGTTCGATCGGGGCCTCGTGCCGGGGAGCCTCGTGCCGGGGAGCCTCGTGCCGAGGGGCCTCGTGCCGAGGGGTCTGCCGAGGGGTCTCGTGCCGAGGGTCCCCGTGTGCGGGGGTCTCGTGTGCGGGGGTCTCGTGTGCGGACGCGACCTCCGGGGGCCGGGTCGCCGCGGCGGTCCCGGACACGGTCCCCACCGCGGGCGTGCCCGGCGTCGACCCGGCCGCCGTCGAACCGGTGCGGCGGGGGTGCGGCGCGTGGGCGTGGGTCCGCTCCGCGACCCGGGCGCGGCTGAGCTGGTGCTGGACGCCGAGCGGGTCGCAGCGGTGCCCGCGGGCGGCGACGTCGTGCTGCGCCTCCCACTGCGCCATGAGCTTCTCCCCGGGCGTCATCTCCCACGCGCCCTCCCGTGGCCCACGGGACTCCGACGGGTCCATGTCCCTCTCCTCTCGCCCGGCCCGGGCACCGGCCCGGGCGTCCTCGGTACCGACGGCGGCCGCGCGGGCCGCCCCGTCTAGGCGCGCACCCGCTCCGCCCAGCCCGGCCGCTGCGCGGTACCCGAGCGGACGACGGTCACCGGGCAGTGCGCCGCCCGCAGCACCGACGAGCCGACCGACCCCAGCAGCCGCCCGTGTGCACCACCCCGGCCCCGCGCGCCCACGACCAGCAGGTCGGCGCCGGACGAGGCGGCGACGAGCGCGTCGACCGGGGCGCAGTGCTCGGCGCGGCAGTCGACGGCGAGCCCCTCGGGCAGGCCGGCCGCGGCGACGTCGTCGGCCAGGGCCGCCCGCACCGCGCGCTCGTACTCCCAGACCGGCGGCACGTAGCCCGGCTCCCAGCAGTCCGGTCGCGGCGCCGTCGGGATGCTCCACGCCCGTACCACGGTCAGCGGCAGGCCACCGCGCGCGGCCATGCGGCCGGCCCAGGCCAGCGCCGCCCGCGCGCACGCCGAGCCGTCCACCCCCACGACGACGCCACCCTGCGGCGGCGTCCGCGGCGTCGGGTCCACGGCGCACCTCCTCGCCGGTCCGCGCGGCCGGTTGCCCTCATCCCACCCGGGAGGCCCACTGCGCGGAAGGGTCCGAGGTCCCCGACCGGGCCCGCGCCGTCACCCGGCGAAGGTGAGGACGTCGGGCACGGGGCGCCGGTTGGTCGACGGGGCCCGGTCGCCGGCCGGGTAGCCCAGCCGCAGCAGCATCTGCGGGTGCCCGCCGAGCGAGAGCCGGGAGCGCAGCTGCGCCCGCGTCGCCGGCCAGTCCAGCGCCTGGGTGAGCGGGGACGCCGCCAGCCCGGCGGCCGTGGCCTCCAGCAGCACCCGGCCCAGCGCCCGGCCGGCGGTCAGCCAGGCCTGCCGGTCGTCGCCGTCCGTGCCGAGGAGCACGACGGCCGGGCGCTCCACCTCCGGCGGCGGCGCGTCGGGGTCCAGCCCGTGCCTCCGGCCGGCCGGGCGCGAACCGACGACGAAGTCCCGGACCAGCCAGTTCGACGGCCGGGTCGCCGGGTCCTCGCCCGGCACGGCGCCGACCGGGATCCCGTCGACGGCCGTGGGGTCGGTGCGCATCCACCGCTCCAGCTCGGCCAGGTACTCCGGCTCGCCCTGCTCGATCTCCTCGGCGCGGGAGAGCAGGAACACCGTGGCCACCTCCTCGTCGGCTCCGCTGATCGGGCGGAGCCACACGCGGAAGGCCCCGGCGGTCGCCTGCAGCCGGTCGACGAGCTCGCCCGGCACGGCCCGCGGCAGGAAGGGCGCCCGCTCGGTGTGCCGGGCGGCGATGGCCTGCCCGAGCACCCCGTCCTCCTCGTCCGGCTCGTACCGGCCGGGGACGGCCACGGTGGCCAGCAGGTCGGGGTCGCCGGCGTCGGGGAGCACGTCGACCTCGGTGGCGTACCCGGCCGCGGTCAGCGCGACGACGGCGAACTCCACGGCCACCCCGCAGCTGAGGACCCGCTGCCGGCCGCTGGGATCCAGGGTGGCCAGCGCCCGCGAGGGGTCGGTCCGCACCGCCAGCCGGTCCCCGTCCACCCGGAAGAGCCAGGGCTGGGTGTTGTGGATCGACGGCGCCCGCGTGGCGGCCTCCACGACCCGGGTCCACTCCTGCTGGTCCATGCCACCCTCCCGTCGTCCGTGGGGCCGTCCCTGCCCGGAGCATGCCCCCGCCGGCCCCCGACGAACGCGCGACCCGCGAGGGTCGGAGGTGCAGCCCGCCGCTCCGGCAGCCGGGACGGAGCGGTGCTCATCGGGTGAGCGGGCTCAGACCTCCTCGGTGGTCAGCTCGCCCGCCGACCGCTGCACCGAGCCGGCCACCACCACGACGACGACCAGCCCGGCCAGGGCGCCGACCACGACGACGGCCGGTAGCTCGAGCAGCACGTCGAGCAGCGCGACCCCCGCGGCCAGCACCGGCCACCACCAGCCGCGGCGGGAGCTGGTCATGGCCGACGTCGTGACGCTCGCCGAGACCAGGAACAGCGCCACCCCGCCGGCCAGCAGCAGCCGGGTCCCCGTCGGGACCTCACCGGCCGCGGCCTCGACGACGGCGAGCTCGACCCCTGCGCCGACGGTGGCCAGCGCGAGGGTCAGCGGCAGGTGCCCGAAGACGTAGACGTCGTGCGAGTGCGCTCCGTTGGACTCCCCGGCCTCGCTGAGCAGCCGCTTGGCCCGCGCACCGGCGAGGTCGAAGTAGGTCCACCAGAGGGCCGCCGCGAGGACGAACGCCAGCACCGCCACCGGCAGCGCCGGGCCCGACCACTCGGCGTCGTAGAGCCCGTGCGCGACCCCGGCGATGGGCTCGCCGAGGACGAGGATGGTGAACAGCGCGAACCGCTCGGGCAGGTGCTCGACGTGCAGCGGCACGTCGGCCGAGGACCGCGTGGCCAGCAGCGGCACCAGCGCCTCGACCAGGATCGCGGCGGCCCACAGCGCGAACGCGGCCGGCCGCGGCACCGCCAGCGACACCGCCCAGAGCACCGCGCCCGCGGCCGCGCCGGCCAGGTAGAGCCGGGTCAGCGGCCGCGCCTCGACCACGTGCCGGTAGGCGCGGTGGTACTGCAGCATCAGCATCAGGCGCAGCAGGAGGTGACACACCACGAAGACGGCGAACCGCTTGCCGGTCGCCTCCGACGCCGAGGCCGCCAGCCCGACGACGGCGGCCATGCTGCCCAGCTTGTAGAGCCGGTAGACGACGTCGTCGTGGTCGAAGCGGTTGGCGTAGAGGGTCGAGCTGATCCACGACCACCAGACCGTGGCGAACAGCCCGGCGAAGACCGTGTAGCCGTGCCAGGTCACGTCCTCGCGCAGCGCGATCGCCAGCTCCGCCACGACCAGGACGAAGGCCAGGTCGAAGAAGAGCTCCAGGCGCGAGGCGGAGCGGCCTTCGTCGCTGCGCAGCTCCGGCGCCCGGACCGCGTCGCCCCGGCCGGGGAGGACGTCCATCACCCGTCGGGCGAGCCCTCGGTCAGCCACGTGTCTCCCCCAGTCGCGGGTACCCCCGTACCAGACCCGCCCCTACCCGCGACCGCGGCGGTCCACGCGGCGACGCGCCGCCACGCTCCGGGAGGCTCAGGGTGCGGCGGTCGGCTCCGGGACCGGTGTCGGCCGCGACAGCCGCCGCCAGATCCAGCTGGTCGGCACCTGGCGGCCGGTGACCAGGTACTCGGCGATCCCGTCGACCAGCAGCGTCGTCTCCAGCGCGTGGCGCATGCCGGCCCGCCCGGCGCACAGCAGCTGGTCGCCGGGTGCGAGCACCAGGTCGTCGCCCGGGCCGACCAGCGCCTCCTCGCCGCGCAGCACGAGCAGGGGCACCACGGCCAGCCGCTCGTCCCGGCGCGCCGGGCTGCGCAGCAGCGAACCGAGCTCCAACCGGCCGGCGGCCAGCCAGGGCTGCAGCGCCGGCGCCTCGGTGTCGGTGAGCCGGAGCTTCCACAGCGCCTCGAGGTGGTGGCCGCAGGCGTCGACCAGCCGGTCGACGACGCCGCCCGCCCACTCGTCGGTCTGCTGCGGCAGCTCGCGGAGGAAGCGCCACAGCAGCGGCGTGCTCAGCCGGGCGTAGGCGTCGTGTGCCACGACGTCGGTGGGGACGAGCAGCGCGTCGGGCTCCATGGTCGTGAACAGCGCCGCGTTGGTCGGCTGGTTCTGCCGGGCGGCGATGAACAGGTCCGGGTTGGCCCGCCGTGCCTCGGCGATCAGCGAGAGGTTCGTCGTGTCGTTGTCCGTGCCGGCGACCAGGCCGACCGCGGCCGGGAGGTCGGCCCGCCGGATGACCTCCGGGTCCGACGCGTCACCGACGATCGTCGCCTCGTCGTCGTTCGGGTCGACGGTGGTCACCTCCAGGCCCTCGGCGCGCAGGTCGGCGGCGAACTGCCGGCCGAACCGGCCGTAGCCGACCACCACCCACCGGCCGGGGGCCGGGGCGTCGGCCCGCGGGGGCAGCGCGGCGCCGGGGCCGCTCTCCAGCCAGGTGGTCAGCTGGTAGGACGACGGGGCGCGCAGGGCCAGCCGCAGGTGGTCGCCGAAGCGGTCGAAGGGGTTGATGACCGTCGGGGCGCCGAAGGTGCCCATCCGCTCGGCCACCACCGACGAGGTCGTGCGGGTGACCACGGTCAGGTCGGGGCGCAGCAGCGCAGCCGCCATCGTGACCGCCAGGTTCGCCTCGTCGTCGTTGGTGAGGGCCAGCACGCCCTCGCAGTAGGGGTGCCCGAGGCCGGCGACGCCGAGCACGTGCGGGTCGCGCGCGTCCCCGACCAGCCCGGGGACGTCGGCGTGGGAGGTGTTGAGCTCGAGGGCGTCGATGCGGGCGTCGGCGATGTCGACGACGGTGAAGCGGCGGCCGAGCGTGTCGAAGGAGCGCCCCAGTGTCTCGCCGGTCTGCCCGTAACCGGCGATGAGCAGGAACGGCTCGCGCAGGGCCGACACCTTGCGCGAGACGTGCCGCAGCGCCAGCGCCTGCCGGAACGCCCGGTCCTGCAGCAGCGCGAGCAGGGCGCCGATCGCGTAGGCCCAGCCGATGACGGTCAGGTAGATCGCTCCGGTGACCCACATCCGCTGGGCGTAGGTGAACGCGTTCGGGATCTCGCCGAAACCGATCGTCGTCGCCGTGTAGCTCATGACGTAGAAGGCGTCGAAGATGCTCATCCGCGCCGGCTGCCCGTTCGCGTCCTGCCCGGGCACCAGCGAGAGACCGAGCACGCTGATCGCGAAGATCGTGATGAGCGTGATCAGCGGGACGCGCATGCGCCGCAGGACCACGAAGACCGTCGCCGATCCCTCCGCCCGGGGCACGACCGGCATCCGCCGCCGCCCGCGCCGGCCGGGCGCCCTCCCGCTGGCTGCGCTGGCCATCGTCAGTGCCGCTGGAAGGAGACGGTCTCCACGACCAGCAGGACGATGGAGACGAGGTTGGCCAGCAGAGCGCCCCCCGACAGCGAGACCATGCTGGCCGTCGCACCGGCGGTCAGCCCGTCGCTGGAGATGTAGGCGGCCCAGGCCCAGGTGAGCGAGGCCGCGATCAGCTGCAGGTCGGCCACCAGGCTGGTGGACAGGTGGACGGCGCCGATCTGCGTCCGGTCGCCGAACTTGAGCACCGTGGCGATCAGGTTCACCACCACCGCGGCGAACAGCTCGTAGACGTTGTGCAGCACGGGGTCGTCGATGTCGCCGAGGAAGAAGCCGAAGTTCAGCGTGGCGGCGAGCACCACGAAGAACCCGAAGACCACCTTCTCGAGGTTCATGCGGGACGACTCACCCCCGGTCCCCGGCCGCCTGGACGGCCCGACCCTAGCGGCGGGGAGCCGACCGCACCGGTCGAGCGGCGGAGGGGACGGCCCGGTCCCCGCCGGCGGCCGGCCAGACCACGACCACGGCGGTCGGCGCGTCCAGCCCCGCCGCGGCCGACAGGGCCGGGAGCTCGGCGAGCCGGACCCGCGCCGCGTCGTCGTCCGCCCAGGTCTCGGTGCAGTACAGGTCGTCCCCGACCGACCGCGTCTCGGCGGCGAGGCAGACCCCGACGGCGCGGCCCCGGCCGGCGGCCAGGAGGCGGCGGAGGCGGTCGGCCGCCGACGGGCCGACGTCCTCCCAGCGCAGGTGCACGGCGAGCAGCGGCATGGCGAGACCCCCCGGTTCTCCTCACGGGTACCGCGTGCACGGGGAGCGTAGGGCGACACCCCTCCCCGAGTCAGTACGTGCGGGCGCGGGCGGACCAACACCCGCTGGCGGCGCCGTGGAGTGGTGCGTCGACTCCCATCACGCAGCGTGTCCCCACGCGTCAATTCGCTGGACGACCACCGGGGACCTCCCTAGCGTCGTCGGTGTGTCATTCGGACGGATGTGATCCGGAAGGGGAGACGTGTCACCCGTGGTCGTGCCCGCAGTCGGTGTCAGCGGGGAGGACCACGCCTACGTCGACGCACGGCCGGATCCCGCAGCGGCGTGTCAGGGGCGCCTCTCCGGAGCTCAGGGACCGAGGGCGGCGGCGTCCCGGCCGGCGGATGGGTGATCGGTCATGGTCGAGCGGTTGGGGGGTCTCCCGCTGGAGAGCGGCGGCACCGCGCTGGTGCCGGTCGAGGACCGCACCGCGGCGGGCGGAGCGACCGGGTGACCGAGCGGACCTATCTGGACTTCGACGTGCTGCTCGAACCCGCGTCGCCGGGCAGCTACCGGGCGCGGGTGCTGAACTCCCCGGTGGGCGAGACCCGTCCGGTGCCGGTCACGATCCCGTTCTCCGACCTCGAGGTGGAGAACTTCCTGCTGCGCATCGGCCGGCCGCGTCGGCACCTGGTGCGCAGCGAGGGAGCGCCGGAGGCCACCGCGGTCCGCGACTTCGGTGCCCGGCTGTTCGAGGCCGTCTTCCACGACCAGGTGCACAGCGCTCTGACGGCGAGCCTCGACCAGGCGGAGGGCCGGGACGCCGGACTGCGGGTGCGGCTGCGGCTGACCGACTCGCCCGAGCTGGCCGACCTGCCCTGGGAGTACCTCTACGACGGTGACGCCCGACGGTTCCTGGCGCTGTCGGAGTGGACGCCGGTGGTGCGCTACCTCGACCTGCCCGGCCGCATCCGCCCGCTGCCCGTGCAGCCGCCGCTGCGGGTCCTGGTGCTGGTCGCCAGCCCCACCGACTTCCCGCCCCTGGACGTGGAGGCCGAGTGGGGCCGGCTGGAGGAGGCGCTCGGTGAGCTGCAACGCGCCGGGCGGGTGGTCCTCGAGCGGGTGCCCAGCGGGACCCTGGGCCTCCTCCAACGGCAGCTGCGCCGGGGCCAGCACCACGTCTTCCACTACATCGGCCACGGACGGTACGACGCCGAGCTCGGGGACGGTCAGCTGGCCATGGAGGGCCCGACCGGTCGGGCCCAGCCCATCAGCGGCTCCGACCTCGGCGCCCTCCTGCACGACCACCGCACCCTGCGCCTGGCCCTGCTCAACTCGTGCGAAGGTGCCCGGGGCGGCCGCACCGACCCCTACTCGGGGACCGCGCAGAGCCTGGTCCACCAGGGCATCCCCGCCGTGGTCGCGATGCAGTTCGAGATCACCGACCGTGCCGCCATCGTCTTCACCCGCGGGTTCTACGAGGCCGTCGCGGACGGCTACCCCCTCGACGCGGCGATCGCCGAGGCCCGCAAGGCGATCCGGCTCCAGCCGAACGAGGTCGAGTGGGGGACCCCGGTGCTGTACCTGCGCGCCCCGGACGGGCGCGTCTTCGACGTCGCCGACCCGCCGGACACCGCCGGGAGCGCACCGGTCACAGGGGACGTCCCCGTTGCCCCCGGGACCGCCCACCAGCCCGTCCTCGGGGACCCCTCCGGCGCGGGGCCAGACGTCGGACTACCGCCCCACGCGGTGCGACCTCCCGTTCCGGCGCGAGCGGAGCCCGGGAGCCCCGCCGCCCCCGGCCCACCTGCGCACGTGGGCGGGGACCCGCCGAGCGGCACGCAGCACGACCGCAGCGACGACGAGGCACCCCCTCCTGCGCGTCGGCCGGGCGAGCGGCGCCGGCCCGGGGACGGGGCGCCCTCCCGCCATTCCGCGGCGGCCACGACCCCGCAACCCGGACGCCCACGCAAGACGGCGGCACCGCGCACCCGTGCACAGGGGAGGCCGGCCGGAGGAGAGGGTGCTGGCGGGGCCGCGCCGGCAGCACCCCGGACGTCCACCCGGCACAAGCCGGCCGGGACGACCCGGGCTGCTCCGCCCGGCGTCCCTGCGGCCGGGACCGGCGCGGCTGCCTCGGGCCAGGGGTCCTCGTCCGCGTCGCCGCCCTCCCCGCCGCTCCTCCCGCCGACGGGGGCGACCCCGCCCACGCCGGCTCGCCGGCCGTCGCGGAGGTTCCTGCTGGTCGTCGCCGCGGTCGTGCTCCTGGTCGGCCTGGTCGCCTCGGCCGTCCTGTGGGTGACCGACCGGCAACAGCCCGGTGGGCCGGACGACCGGCCCGCGCCGGTGGCGTCCGACAGCGAGACTCCGGGGCCTGCCGAGCCCACCAGCCCCGGCCCGCCGCCCGTGTCCCCGAGCGTGCCGATCCCCGCCGTCGGTCCGGCCATCCCCGTGGGGGAGACCCCGGGCTACGTGGTGGCCACGCCGAGCGGGCGTCAGCTCTACGTCGCCAACCGTGGGGCTCGCGTGATCACGGTCGTCGACGTCGGACTCAACCAGGTGACCGGGCACTTCGACGTGCCGGTGGGCCCGCCGCAGTTCGTGGCGTTCTCCCCGGACGGCCGGACGGCGTACCTGAGCCTGTACGACCCGGAGACTGACGTCGGGGCGTTCGGCGTCCTCGACACCAGGACGCGGGAGATCGTGAAGACCGTTCCCCTGGACGGCAAGCCGTGGTCGCCCGCGGTCACCCGTGACGGGGAGCGGGTCTACCTGCCCGTCGAGGACCCGAACGCGGTTGCGGTCATCGACACCAGGACCTACGAGGTCCTCACCGAGATCCCGGCGGCGCCCCTGCCGCACTCCATCGAGTTCACCCCCGACGGCGCACGCGGCTACCTCGCCGACCACACCTCCGACGTCGTCTCGGTCATCGACACCACGACGGACACCGTGCTCCAGGAGGTGCCGGTCGACGCGGGTCCGCATCGAGTGGCGGTGCACCCGGACCGGCCGCTGGTGGCCAACGTCAACTACGAAGCCAGCACGGTCACGGTGATCGACACGAACAGCAACACGGTCACCACCAGCATCCCGGTCGGGGACGGCCCGCAGGACATCACCTGGTCGGCCGACGGTCACTTCGCCTACGTGACCAACGTCGACGCGCACACGCTCTCGGTGATCGCCGCCGACGACTGGAGCGTCACGACGACGCTCCCCATGGGCAAGACCCCGACGTCGGTCGCGGTGCTGCCCGACGGCTCACGCGGTTACGTGACCAACCTCGACGACGGGACCCTCACGGTGCTGCACCTCGGTGGCTGACCGGACGCCCCCACCCGGGTCAGCTCGTGCGGGCGCCGGCGGACGAGCACCGACACCGGGGAGCACGAGGCGTCCCCGGCGCCGGGCGGTCACGGCGGCTCAGCGCAGGTGGTGCACCTCCTGCAGGCCGTACACCGGCGTCGGGATGCCGGCCTGCCGGGCCTTGAGCTGCAGCGCCAGGTAGAGCGAGTAGTGCCGCGACTGGTGCAGGTTGCCGCCGTGGAACCACAGCGCCTCCTGCTGGGTGGGCTTCCACATGTTGCGCTGCTCGCCCTCCCAGGGGCCGGGGTCCTTGGTGGTGTCCGACCCCAGCCCCCACACCTTGCCCACCGTGTCGGCGACCTCCTGGCTGATCAGGTCGGCGGCCCACCCGTTCATCGACCCGTAGCCGGTGGCGTAGACGACCAGGTCGGCCGGCAGCTCGGTGCCGTCGTCCAGGACGACGGCGTCCTCGGTGAGGTGGTCGACCTGCCCGTGCACCAACCGCACGTCGCCGTTGGCCACCAGGTCGGCGGCGCCCACGTCGATGTAGTAGCCCGAGCCGCGGCGCAGGTACTTCATGAACAGGCCGGAGCCGTCGTCACCCCAGTCGAGCCAGAAGCCGGCCTTCTCGAGCCGGTCGTAGAAGTCGGCGTCGCGCTCCCTCATCTGCTCGTACAGCGGGACCTGGAACTCGTGCATGACCCGGTAGGGGATGGACGCGAAGGTGAGGTCGGCCTTCTCCGTGGTGACGCCGGCGGCCACCGCCTGCTCGGAGTAGAGGGCGCCCAGGCCGATGTCCATGAGGCTGTCGCTCCTGACGATGTGCGTCGAGGAGCGCTGCACCATCGTCACGTCGGCGCCGTGCTCCCACAGCGCGCCGCAGATGTCGAAGGCGGAGTTGTTGCTGCCGACGACGACCACCCGCTTGCCGGTGTAGTCGTCGGGGCCGGGGTGCGCCGAGGAGTGGTGCTGCTCGCCGCGGAACACGTCCTGGCCGGGGATCTCGGGCACGTTGGGCTTGCCGCTCATCCCTGTGGCCATCACCAGGTGCTTCGGGCGCAGGGTCAGCGGCTCGCCGTCGCGGACGACCTCGACGGTCCACTCGCCGTCCTCCGGCGAGTACGTGGCGCTGCGCACCTCGGTGCTGCCCCAGTACGGGATCTCCATGACCCGCACGTACGACTCGAGCCAGTCGCCGATCTTGTCCTTGGGCGCGAACACCGGCCAGTTGTCGGGGAACGGCAGGTAGGGCAGGTGGTCGTACCAGACCGGGTCGTGCAGGCACAGCGACTTGTAGCGGCTGCGCCACTGGTCACCGGGCCGGGCGTGCCGGTCGACGACGAGCGCCGGCACGTCGAGCTGCCGCAGCCGCGCGCCCAGCGCGACGCCGCCCTGCCCGCCGCCGACGACGAGCACGAACGGCTGCGTGGTGCGGCCGAGCTCGGCGTCCTCACGCGCCCGGCGCTCGGCCCAGGTCAGCCGCTCGCGGTTGACCCCGTGCTCGGCGCCCTTGGGCCGGGCGGGGCCGCGCGGCTCCTCGTGTCCCTTCAGCTCGTACAGCGTGGTGAGGAACGTCCACGCCCGCGGCTGCCCGTCCTCCTCGACGAGCCGGACCAGGCCCTTGCCGCGGCCGACCGCCGTCTCGAAGGTGAACCAGGCGGAGGTGACGCCGTCGGCCTCCTCGGGCTCCTCGCTGACCGTGAAGCCCGACGGGTCGGTGCGGTCGAGCGTGGCGGTGAGCAGGTCGGTGACGCCGGCGGGGTCCTCGACCGTGGTGATGTTCCAGCTGAACGCCACGAGGTCGCGCCAGAAGCTGGTGCGCGCGAACATCCCGGCGGCCCGGTCGACGTCGCGGGTGCGCAGCGCCTCCTCGAAGCCGGTGAACCAGTCCTGTGCCCGCTGGGCGGCGCCGTGCGGTGGTGCGTCGAGGGTCTGCGTCATGGAGGGCTCCTCGCCGTCGTCCCTGACATGCGGTGGTGCGCATGGTGTGATGGAGAGCACAGCGCACCACGGCCGCGGGCGGGAGCGTTGCAGCGGATTGCACGGAGGTGCTGGTGGCCG
Organism: Geodermatophilus maliterrae; assembly: GCF_041018925.1. Lineage (NCBI taxonomy): Bacteria > Bacillati > Actinomycetota > Actinomycetes > Geodermatophilales > Geodermatophilaceae > Geodermatophilus > Geodermatophilus maliterrae. Next base: position 5,517 of record NZ_JBFNXQ010000041.1, on the reverse strand, counting down.
GCTGGTCGGCGGTCTCGCCCGGGACGGACCTGAGCCGGCACGCCCGCGTCCTCACCCGGGTGCACGACGCGGTCATCGGCGGCAGCCCCCCGCCGGTCGCCCCCCGCCAGGTGGTGCAGCGCTCGTGGTCGCGGGTGCTCGGCATGGGGCTGGACCCCGGCCGCCCCAACGCCCGCGACCCGCTGCCGCTGGACGCCGTCGAGGCCCGGCGGCGGCACTCGGCGCTGTCGCTGGTGGTCGACGAGCTGCGCCAGGTGCTGGTCAGCGTCGCCGACGCCTCCCACTTCCTCGTGGTGGTCACCGACGCCGAGGGCGTCGTCCTGTGGCGGGAGGGCGCGGCGGCCACCCGGCTGCGCGCCGACCGGCTCGGCTTCGCCGAGGGCGCGACGTGGACCGAGGCGGCCGTGGGCACCAACGCCATCGGGACGGCGCTGGCGGAGGCCGCGCCGGTGCAGTTGTTCTCCGCCGAGCACTTCGAGCAGGCGCAGCACCCGTGGTACTGCTCGGCCGCGCCGATCCACTCGCCGGTCACCGGGGAGCTGCTCGGTGTCGTCGACGTCAGCGGGCCGGCGCTGACCCTGCACCCGGCCATCGGCGCGCTGGTGGAGACCTCCGTACGGCTGGCCGAGTCGCGGCTGGCGTGGCGGCACGAGCAGCGGCTGGAGCGGTTGCGGCGCAGCGCCGACCCCGTCCTGGCCGGCGTCCGGGGGCCGTCGCTGCTCCTCGACGACGACGGCTGGGTGGCCTCCGCCTCGGGTGTCTCCGCGCCCGCGCGGCTGGCCGCACCCCGGACCGACCGGGTGATGGCCGTCGCCGGGCTGGGGCTCTGCACGCCGGAGCGGCTGGCCGAGGGCTGGCTGGTGCGCCCGCGCGGCCCGCGGGCGCCGGTGACCGCCGAGCTGGACCTCACCGGCTCCCCCGTCCTGCGGGTGTCCGCCGGCGGGCAGCCGTGGTCGGCCGCGCTGACCCGGCGGCAGGCGCAGGTGCTGGTCCTGGTCTCCGCCGCCGGCCGGGGCGGACTGTCGGCCGGCGCGCTGAGCCGCGGGCTGTTCGGCGACGACCAGCACGTCGTGTCCGCCCGCGCCGAGGTGTCCCGGCTGCGCCGGGTGGTCGGCGACCTGGTCGGGACCGCGCCCTACCGGCTGGCCGACGGGGTGACCCTGTCGGTGCGTACCGCACCCTCCGGCGCGTAGCCCCGGGCCGTCCCGTCCGGACGCCCGAGGAGGCGTCGCGGCCGACGCCGTGACCGCCCAGGACGTGCTCGCGCGCCGCGTCGCCCGGTCACCCGGCCGACCCGCAGGACGGCGGTGGGCAGGGGCGCGGCCGACACCGCTGCTCGTCCCCTCGGAGGGGCCGGCGCCTCTCGGGCCCCGGCCGTGCCGGCCACCGCTCTCCTGGAGCGTCCGGCCGTTCTCGTCCCGCGGGGACGTCCCGGCGATCACGGAGCCGTGGTGGCGACACGCCGATCGCCCACGGCGTGTCGCCGATCCAGCTCCATGATCGTCACGCAGTGCCGGTCCTCCGCGGGTGGACACCCACGGGCCGGGGTGAGGGGCCGGTGCTGGAGCCGGCCCGTGCCCTGGACCCGTGCCCGCCGCCGGGATCCCTGCGGCGGGCCGCATCCCCGGCCGAATGCACCGACGCCGCGCCGGGCTGCCGCGACGGCCGCCCGCGCGGCAGGCTGCCCCCGTGACCACCGACACGCCCCAGCCGACCCCGGTCAGCCGCTTCCCCGTCGCCGACCCGGCCGACCTGCCCGACGACCTCGCCGACCGCTACGCCGACGTCCAGGAGCGGTCCGGCTTCCTCCCCAACGTCTTCGCCGCCCTGGCGTGGCGGCCGGCCGAGGCACGCGCCTTCTTCGCCATGCACGACGCACTGATGGACAAGGACACCCCCGGCCTGTCCACCGGCGACCGCGAGCTCATCGTCGTCGCCACCAGCGCGGCCAACGACTGCGCCTACTGCGTCGTCGCGCACGGCGCCATCGCCCGCATCCGCACCCGCGACCCGCACCTGGCCGACCTCGTCGCCGTCGACTGGCGCAAGGCCCCGCTCGACCCGCGTCAGCACGCCGTCCTCGACGTCGCCGTCCGCCTGGCCACCGACCCCGCGGCGGTCACCGCCGAGGACCTCGACCGGCTGCGCGCCCACGGCCTGACCGAGGACGACGTGTGGGACGTCGGCGCGATCACCTCCTTCTTCGCCCTCTCCAACCGGCTCGCGCACTTCGCCGCCATCCCGCCCAACCCGGAGTTCCACCTGCTGGGCCGCCTCCCCCGCTGAGCCGGGCTGTACCGGGCTGCGGGCAGGATCGGCGCATGCCCGCCCCCGGCACGCCCCTGGAGCAGCTCGGCTTCCTGACCATCGGGACGTTCGACCCGGCCGACCCCGGGCCCGGCCACGAGACCACGCTGCGGGTGGTGGAGCTCGGCGAGCGGCTCGGGTTCGACAGCGCGTGGCTGCGCCACCGGCACCTGCAGTACGGCATCTCCTCGCCGGTCGCCGTCCTGGCCGCGCTGACCCAGCGCACGTCGCGGATCGCCCTGGGCACCGCGGTCACCCCGCTGGCGTGGGAGAACCCGCTGCGGCTGGCCGAGGACCTCGCCACCGTCGACGTCCTCTCCGGCGGCCGGCTCAACCCCGGCGTCAGCGTCGGCCCGCCGATGCGCTGGGACGACGTGCGGGAGGCCCTCTACCCCGACACCGCAGAGGTGGAGGACTTCTCCTACACCCGCGTCGAGCGGCTGCTGCGGCTGGTCGCCGGCGAGCGGGCCAGCACCTTCGCCGGCCGCGAGGGCGTCGTCGAGGAGTTCTCCGACCGGGTGCAGCCGCACTCCCCCGGCCTGCGCGCCCGGCTCTGGTACGGCGGGGCGAGCCTGCGCTCGGCGCAGTGGGCCGGGCAGGCCGGCATGAACTTCCTGACCAGCAGCGTGGTGAAGGCCGAGGGCGACCCGGCCGACTTCGCGGCGATCCAGGCCGAGCAGGTCCAGGCCTTCCGGGCGGCCAACCCCGCCGGGCGGGTGAGCCAGGGACTCGTGGTCATCCCCACCGACACCGCGACCGCTGACCAGCAGGCGAGGTACGCGGCCTACGTCGAGGCGCGCACCCCGCGCACCCGCAGCCCGCAGGGCCCGGCGCGGCTGCTGTTCGCCCGCGACCTGCTGGGGACGTCCGAGCGGATCGCCGAGGCGCTGTACGCCCACGCCGGCTTCCGCGAGGTGACCGAGGTGGTCTTCGCGCTGCCGTTCAGCTTCGCCGACGAGGACTACCGGCAGATCCTCACCGACACGGCCGAACGCCTCGGCCCACGGCTCGGCTGGTCGCCCCGGGGCTGACGGCGGATCACCCGGGGACGCGGATCAGCCGGGGACCAGGACCGACCAGGCGCCGGGCTCGACCCGCCAGGTGCGCGCCGCCACCGCGGACTGCAGCTCCCCGTCGGCGTCGAACTCGACCGGGTCGCCCGACACCGACACCTCCCGCCCCCGCACCACCGCGACGTCGTCGCGCTCGGTGTGCCGCCCCGCCACCAGGGCCGCGGCGAAGGCGGCCCGTGCCGCCGGGCCCGTCGCGGTGCAGACGACGACGTCGGCGAGGCCGTCGTCGGGCCGGGCACCCGGCGCGAGCGCGGTGCCCCCGCCGATCGTGGGGCCGTTGCAGACGCCGGCCATCAGCACGCCGGTGTCCCCGTCGGCGGTCCAGCCCGTCGGCGAGCTGACCGCCGTCCCGTCGACGGTCACCCGCAGCCGCCACCCGGCGGTGGTCATCCCGGCGACGGCGGCCCCGACGGGGTAGGCCGCCACCCCCAGCCGGTCCTTGAGCCGCTCGGCCTGCAGCCCTGCCTGCGCCCCGACGCCGGCGTGGACGGCGTTGACGACGACCCCGCCCGCGTCGTCGCGCAGCAGGTCCAGCGCCCGCGGCACCCCGGACAGGACCGCGCGCGCGGCCGCCACGGGCTCCAGCGGCAGCCCGAGAGCGCGCGCCAGGTCGTTGCCCGTCCCCAGCGGGACGAGGCCGATCGGCTGGTCCGGGTCGAGGCCGCCGGCGCGGTCGAGGGCGGCGACGGCCGCGTGCACCGAGCCGTCGCCACCGACCACCACCGGCCTGCGGTCGCCGCGCCCGGCCACGGCCCGCTCGAGCTCGGCGATCCCGGCCGTCGCGGCCACCTCGACGTCGGCACCGTCGCGGAGCACGTCCAGGACCGTGGCCAGCGCGCCGTCGCCCGCCGTGCCGGCCGACCGGTTGACCACCACGAGCACCCGCACGGCCGGATCGTCGCAGGCCGGCCGTGGGCCAGGCAGGATCGGACCCGATCGGGGGACCGGCGGAGGTGGCACGTGGCGGACGACGGGGCCGACGGGATCGTGGAGGAGCTGCGGGCGCGCGGCGGGCTCAAGTGGACGCGGTACCCCGGCGCGCTCGGCGCGTGGGTGGCCGAGATGGACCTCGGCCACGCCCCGGCGATCACCCGCGCGCTGCACGACGCCGTCGACCGCGGCCTGCTCGGCTACCTGCCCGACTGGCTGGCCGCGGACCTGGCCCGGGCGTGGGTGCACTTCGCCCGCGGCCGCTACGGCTGGGACGTGCCGCCCGAGCGGGTGCGCCCGCTGGCCGACGTCCTCGCGGGCCTGGAGGCGGCGATCACCTGGTTCACGACGCCGGGCTCGCCGGTCGTCCTGCCCACGCCTGCGTACATGCCCTTCCTCGAACTGCCTCCGACGCTCGGCCGCGAGGTCCTCCAGGTGCCCATGGCCCGCGACGGCGACCGGTTCGTCTACGACCTCGACGCGCTCGACGCCGCCTTCGCCGCCGGCGGCGAGCTGATGGTGCTCTGCAACCCGCACAACCCGATCGGCCGGGTGCTGGGACCCGCGGAGATGCTCGCCGTCGCCGAGGTGGTCGACCGGCACGGCGGCCGGGTGTTCGCCGACGAGATCCACGCGCCGCTGGTGTTCGGCCCGCACCGGCACGTGCCCTACGCCTCCCTGGGTGAGCTCACGGCCGGGCACACGGTCACCGCGACGTCGGCGTCCAAGGCCTGGGACCTACCGGGCCTCAAGTGCGCCCAGCTCGTGCTGTCGAACGACGCCGACGCCGAGCGGTGGGCCCGGGTGGGCGGGCACGCCGAACACGGCGCGTCGACCCTCGGCGTCGTCGCGAACGTCGCCGCCTACACCGAGGGCGGCCCCTGGCTCGACGACGCCCTCGCCGTCCTCGACGGCAACCGCCGGCGGCTGTCCGGCCTGGTCGGCGAGCACCTGCCCGGCGTCCGGTACACCCCGCCGGAGGGCACCTACCTGGCCTGGCTGGAGGGCCTCGGCGTCGACCAGCCCGGCGACCTCTTCCTCCAGCGGGCCGGCGTGGCGCTGGTCGACGGCGCCCGGTGCGGCGACGCCGGCCGCGGCGCGGTGCGGCTCAACGTCGCCACCCCGGAGCCGGTGCTCGTGCGCATCGTCGAGGCGATGGGCGCCGCGCTCGCCGCCCGCGGCGGCTAGACGAGTAAGTCCTATTGGC
>NZ_JBFNXQ010000040.1:0-42169 GCF_041018925.1 Geodermatophilus maliterrae | reverse complement strand
GAGGAACACGACGGGCACGGTGGCCGAGTCCGGGTGGGCGCGCAGGGAGGAGACCAGCCCCAGGCCGCTGCCTCCGGGCATGAACATGTCGGTGACCACGACCTCCGGCGGGAGGGGACCACCCATGACCGCGCGGGCCTCGGGTGCCGAGGCGACGGCGCGCACCCGGTGCCCGGCCCACCGCAGCCGCGCCTCGAGCAGGAGGCGGGTGGTGTCCTCGTCCTCCACGAGCAGCACGGAGGCCACGGGCCCCTCCTCGATCCGTCGTCCGCCGGGCCGGCCGCCCGCCGCGTCACCGGGACATCGGCAGGGAGGAGGTCCGACTGGAGCCGACCCGGTCCGGTCCCCCGGCCGGGACGGGCGCGGGCGCCCGGAGGGGTCAGATCACGCCGCGGGAGCGCAGGTCGCGCAGCTCGGCGAAGACCCGCCGGCGGATGACGTCCTCGCGCCGCTCGCCGAGGCCGACGAACCGCAGGGACAGCTCCGTGCGCTCGTCCTCCCGCGCGTGGCGGCGCACCACCTCGGCGTCGACCGCGAGGCGGTTGCCGTCGAGGTCGAGGGTCACCGGCACGACCTTGCCGGCCTCGATGTCCGGCTGCTTCCCGGAGTCGCCGGCCAGCAGGCAGCGGGTGCCGCCCTCGCTGAGGTCGAGGGTGGCACCGGGCAGGACGGCCTGGCCCACCTTCAGCTCCAGCGGCACCGCCAGGGGCGCCCGGACGGCGGCCCGGCGCTGCCCGCGCGACGCGGGCCCGATGGTGCGGACGCGCCAGGTGGGGTCGTCCCCCTTGTCGACGGCGACCAGCTCGGCCGGCACCGACCGGAGCTCCTCGGGGCCCCGCCAGATCAGCTCGAGGTGCTCCCCGGGCTCCAGCCGCACGCGGCGCTGCTCGGCGTCCGTGCCGACGCTGAGCACCAGCTCACCCGCCGACACCCGCTCGACGAAGCTGACCAGCACGTCGTCGCGGCTGACCGCCTTGACGTCGACGACCGACCGCTCCTCCGGGTGGTCGACTCCCGGCGTGCTCATCGCTGTTCCTCTCGTTCGTCATCCGTGACGCGGGCGCCCCGCGTGGGGCCCCCGGGCGCATGGTCGGCACTCCGCCGCCCAGGGGTGAGGGGTGCACGGACCGGCTCCCCCGGAAGGGGGGACGCGGGCGCCGTCGAGCGATGATGCCGGACCGGGGGACGTGAGGGCCGCCGACACGGCCGGAGCTGCTCCGGGTGGACGCCGGGGCGCAGGAGAGCCGCCTGTCGGAATCGAACCGACGACCTTCTCATTACGAGTGAGATGCTCTACCGACTGAGCTAAGGCGGCGGGCGTGCGGGGGACAGCCTACGACACCGCCGCGCGCCGGCCGCGCAGGGTGGCTCCCTCGCAGGGGTCCCGCCGCGAGCGTGCGAGCGGTGGGGGCAGGAGGGTCCGCCTTCAGGCCGGCAGGCGCAGCGCCACGGTGAGCGCCTCGACGGCGACCTGCGGCTTCACGTTCTGCTCGAGCGCCGTCCGGCAGGCCAGCACGGCGTCGATGCGGCGCAGTGCGCCCTCGGCGCCGATCCGCCGGGCCAGCTCCTCGGCGTCGGCGCGGCGGTCGGGGTGGTCGAGCGGCAGCGCCTCGCCGGGAGCGGCGTGCAGGACCAGCGCGTCACGGTAGAGCCCGGCGAGGTCGACCAGGGCGCGGTCCAGCGAGTCGCGGCCGATGCGGGTGGCCCGCGACTTCTGTCTGCGTTCGAGTTCCTTGAGCTGTCCGGCGCCGCGGCTGGCGGCCGCGACGCCCGGGCCGCGCGCGCCGACGCCGAGGCTGGCCTTGACCGCCTCGGTCTCCGCGCCGTCGAGGGCGGCGCTGGTCCGGTCGGACTCCTCCCTGGCCGCGCTGACCAGGTCGTCGGCGGCGGTCAGGCAGGCGGCCAGAGAGACCAGGGACAGCGGGATGTCGAGCACCGCCTTGCGGGCCAGCCGCGCGTTCTCGTCGCGGGCCAGGTGCCGCGCCCGCCCGACGTGCCCGCCCGCCGCGGCGGCCGACCACGCGGCCAGCGCCGGGTCGACGCCGTCGCGGCGCACGAGGACGTCGGCCACCGCGTCGACCGGCGGGGTGCGCAGGGCGACGACGCGGCACCGGGAGCGGATGGTGACCGGCACGTCGTCGGGGTGCAGGCTCGGCGCGCACAGCACGACCACGGTCCGCGACGGCGGCTCCTCGATCATCTTGAGCACCGCGTTGGCCGCCGCCTCGCTCATGCGGTCGGCGTCCTCGACGATGATCGTCTGCCAGCGCCCCTGCGACGGCGCCCGGCCGGCGACCCGCACCAGCTCGCGGGCCTCCGCGACCCCGATCGACAGCCCGTCGGGGACGATCACGACCACGTCGGCGTGGGTGCCGGCCAGCGCGGTCTGGCAGGCGTGGCAGGTGCCGTCGCCGCCGGCGGGGCACTGCAGCGCCGCGGCGAAGGCCCGGGCGGCGACCGAGCGGCCCGACCCCGGCGGCCCGGTGAACAGCCACGCGTGGGTCATGGCCGCGGGGTCCGCGACGGCCGCGCGCAGCTCGGCGACGGCGGCCGGCTGGCCGACCACCTGCGACCAGACGCCGTCAGGGGCGCTCACGCGACCCGCCCCGACAGGAGGGGCGCCACCCGCTCGCGGACGGCGGTGGCGATCGCCTCGGCCGGCCGCGCGGCGTCGAGCACGAGGTAGCGCCCGGGCTCGGCGGCGGCCAGGTCGCGGAAGGTGGCACGCACCCGCTCGTGGAAGTCCAGCGACTCCGACTCCAGCCGGTCGGCGGCGGCGCGGCCGAGGGCGCGGGCGAGGCCGGCCTCGGCGGGCAGGTCGAGCAGCACGGTGAGGTCGGGCACCAGCCCGCCGGTGGCCCAGGCCGACAGCCGGCGCACCTCCTCGAGGTCGAGCGTGCGCCCGGCGCCCTGGTAGGCCAGCGAGCTGTCGACGAAGCGGTCGGTGACCACCACCTCGCCGGCGTCGAGCGCCGGGCGCACCACCGCGGCGACGTGGTGGGCGCGGTCGGCGGCGTAGAGCAGGGCCTCGGCGCGCGGGGACAGGCCGGCGGTGGCCGGGTCGAGCAGCAGCGCGCGGATGCGGGCCCCGGGCGGGGTGCCGCCGGGCTCGTGGGTGATCCGGGCCGGGACCTCGTGCAGCCCGAGCCAGTCGAACAGCAGGCGGACCTGGGTGGACTTGCCGGTGCCCTCACCGCCCTCGAAGGCGACGAACAGCCCGCGGCCGGGCGGGCGCGGGTCGGCGTCGATCGCGGGTCTCCCGGAGCTGTCGGGTCTTCCCGCCGGTCCACCCGGCGGCGGCCCCACGGTACCGGCCGGCACCGACGTCCCCAGCGGCTCCTACGGTCACGTCGTGGACGCCGCCTGGGACCCCGCCGCCTACCTCCGCTACGCCGGCGAGCGGGCCCGCCCCTTCGCCGACCTGCTCGCGCGGGTGGACGCCGCGGACCCGCGGGTCGTGGTCGACCTCGGCTGCGGCGAGGGTGCGCTGACCGCGTCCCTCGCGGCGCGCTGGCCCGGCGCGCGGGTCACCGGCGTCGACTCCTCGCCGGAGATGCTGGCCGCGGCGGCCGCGCACGCCGTCCCGGGGCGGGTGGCGTTCGTCCACGGCGACGTGCGGGGCTGGCGGCCGGACGGGCCGGTCGACGTCCTGGTCAGCAACGCCGTCCTGCACTGGGTGCCCGGGCACGCGGCACTGCTGGCCCGGTGGGCCGGGCACCTGGCGCCCGGCGGACGGCTGGCGGTGCAGGTGCCGGGGAACCACACCGCCCCGACGCACCGGCTGCTGGCCGACCTGTGCACCTCACCGCGGTGGGCGGGGCGGCTGGCCGGCGCCGCTCCCCCGGCCGACGCCGTGCTCGACCCGGCCGGCTACCTCGACGTCCTCACCGGCGCCGGGCTGACCCCCGACGTCTGGGAGACCACCTACCTGCACCTGCTGCACGGTCCCGACCCGGTGCTGGCGTGGGTGCGCAGCACCGTGCTGCGGCCGGTGGTCGCGCTGCTGGACGACGCGGAGGCCGCCGAGCTGACCGCCGCCTACGCCGCGTCCCTGCGGGAGGCCTATCCGGCCCGGCCGGACGGGACGACGGTGCTGCCGTTCCGCCGGGTGTTCGTGGTGGGCCGGCTCAGCGCTGGGTGAGCCGGTGGGCGTCGGTCCGGTAGGGCAACTCGAGGACCTCCCGGCCGCGGGTGTCGGGGTGGGTGGCCAGCAGCTCGCGGATGCCGCCGAGGAACGCGGCCCGGCCGGCGGCGTCCATGGTGGCGACGTAGCTGCGGGTGCCGATGCCGCCGACCACCTGCTCGGGGGTGACCCGCTGGACGACGCGGGACTCCGCCGTCGCGACGTCGGCGGGCAGTCCGGCGGCGAAGGCGGCCACCACGCCCTGGTCTGCCTCGTGCCCGCGGGCCTCGCCGGCCAGCGCCGAACCGAGTGCGGCGACCCAGGGCACCCGCTCGTCGCGCACGTTCCAGACGAACCCGACCGTGCCGCCCGGGCGCAGCACGCGACGCAGCTCCGCCGCGGCCGGCCCGGGGTCGAACCAGTGGGCGGCCTGACCGGCGACGACGGCGTCGACGCTGGCGTCGGGCAGCGGGACCTGCTCGGCGCCGCCGGCCAGCGCCGGGACGCCGGGGTGCCGCGTGCGCAGCTGGTCGAGCATCTCCGCGGACGGGTCGACGGCGACGACCTCGTGCCCGGCCGCGACCAGGACGTCGGTGAGCAGGCCGGTGCCGGCACCCAGGTCGAGGACCCGCAGCGGCCGGTCGCCGAGCAGGAACGCCACCGCGTCGGCCGGGTAGCCCGGCCGCAGGGCGGCGTAGTCGGCCGCGACCGAGCCGAAGGAGGTGCGCCGCTGCAGCCAGGTCGCGGGGTCCACCGGCTCGGTCACGGCCGCCCTCAGCCGGCGGGGACGGCGTCGGTGGCCGCTGCCGTCCTCCCGGCCGCCGTCTTCTTCGCGGTGGTCTTCTTCGCGGTGGTCTTCTTCGCGGTGGCCTTCGCCGCCGTCTTCTTCGCGGTGGTCTTCTTCGCCGCCGTGGTCTTCCGGGTGGTCTTCTTCGTCGTCGTGGGACGGGTGCGGCGGTCGGCGAGCAGCTCGGCGGCACGGTCGAGGGAGATGGTCTCGACGTCGTCGCCCTTGCGCAGGCTGGCGTTGGTCTCGCCGTCGGTGACGTAGGGGCCGAAGCGGCCCTCGCGGACGGTGACCTGCCCCTGCGTCACCGGGTCGGGACCCAGTTCCTTGAGCGGCGCGGCGGCGGCGCGCCGGCCCCGCTGCTTGGGCTGGGCGAACACCGCCAGCGCCTCGTCGAGGGTGACCGTGAACAGCCGGTCCTCGCTCTCCAGCGAGCGGGAGTCGGTGCCCTTCTTGAGGTAGGGGCCGTACCGGCCGTTGAGCGCCTGGATCTCCTCGCCGTCGGGCGCGGTGCCCACGGTGCGCGGGAGGGTCAGCAGCCTCAGCGCGTCCTCGAGCGTCACCGTCTCCGGCGACATGGAGGACAGCAGGCTGGCCGTGCGCGGGCTCTCCTTGCTGCCCTCGGGCACGACCGTGGTGACGTAGGGGCCGTAGCGGCCGGCCTTCACGAGCACCGGGTGTCCGGTGTCCGGGTGGGTACCGAGCTCGCGGTCACCGGACGGCGCGGCCAGCAGCTCGGCGACCTTCTCGCTGGTGAGCTCGTCGGGTGCGAGGTCCTCGGGGATGCTGATCCGCGCCCCGTCCTCACCGCCGGCCTGCAGGTAGGGGCCGTAGCGCCCGACCCGGACGACGACCGGCTCCCCGTTCGGCCCGGTGGCGCGCAGCGGGATGGAGTTGACGCCGCGGGCGTCGATCTCCTCCAGCTGCTGGCCGATGACCTGCTTGAGGCCGCCGGAGGCGGCGATGCCGCCGGCGTGGCGGCCCTCACCGCCGAAGTAGAACTCGGTGAGCCAGTCGACCCGGCCGAGGTCGCCGCTGGCGATCTCGTCGAGCTCGTTCTCCAGCAACGCGGTGAAGTCGTAGTCGACCAGCGCGGCGAAGTGCTGCTCCAGCAGGTTGACCACGGCGAACGCGACGAAGGAGGGCACCAGCGCGGAGCCCTTCTTCCACACGTACCCGCGGTCCTGGATGGTCTGCATGATCGACGCGTAGGTCGACGGGCGGCCGATGTTCAGGTCCTGCAGCCGGGCCACGAGGCTCGGCTCGGTATAGCGCGCCGGCGGCGTCGTGGTGTGGCCCTTGGGCTCGAGCTCGCGGGTGTCGAGCTGCTGACCGCGCTCGACGCGGGGCAGCCGGCGCTCGGCGTCGTCGCTGCCGTGGTCGTCGTCGCCGGTGCTCTCGTCGCGGGACTCGACGTAGGCGCGCAGGAAGCCGGGGAAGGTGATGGTGCGGCCGCTGGCGGTGAACTCGACCCGCTCGTCGGTGGCGCTCCGGCCGGCCAGCCGGATGGTCACCGTCTGCCCGACGGCGTCGGCCATCTGCGAGGCGACCGTGCGCTGCCAGATCAGCTCGTAGAGGCGGTACTCGTCGCGGGCGAGCTGGCCGGCCAGCTGACCGGGGGTGCGGAAGGAGTCGCCGGCGGGGCGGATCGCCTCGTGCGCCTCCTGCGCGCCCTTGACCTTCTTGGCGTAGCGGCGCGCCTCGGCGGGGACGTAGGCGTCGCCGTAGAGCTCGCGGGCCTGGGTGCGGGCGGCGTTGATCGCCTCGTTGGAGAGGTTGGTCGAGTCGGTCCGCATGTAGGTGATGTGGCCGTTCTCGTACAGCCGCTGGGCCACCCGCATGACCTGTGCCGACGACCAGCCGAGCTTGCGCCCGGCCTCCATCTGCAGCGTCGAGGTGATGAACGGCGCGTAGGGGCGGCGCCGGTAGGGCTTCTCGTCGACCCGGCTCACCGTCACCTGCCGGCCCTCGAGCCGGGCGGCCAGCCCGCGGGCGCCGGCCTCGTCGAGGTGGACGACGTCGCCGGTGACCTGGCCGGTGGCCGGGTCGAAGTCCCGGCCGGTGGCCACCCGGCTGTCGTCGACGCTGACCAGCCGGGCGCGCAGCGTCGTCGGCTCGCCCTCGTCCACGCCGGCCCGGCCGGGGACGGCGAAGACGCCGTCGAGGGACCAGTAGTCGGCCGCGGTGAACGCCATCCGCTCGCGCTCCCGCTCGACGACGATGCGGGTGGCCACCGACTGCACGCGGCCGGCCGAGAGCTTGGGGAGGACCTTCTTCCAGAGGACCGGGCTGACCTCGTAGCCGTAGAGGCGGTCGAGGATGCGGCGGGTCTCCTGCGCGTCGACCAGCGCGGTGTCCAGCTCGCGCGGGTTGGCCACGGCCCGGGCGATCGCCTCGGGCGTGATCTCGTGGAACACCATCCGGCGCACCGGGACGCGCGGCTTGAGGGTGTCGACCAGGTGCCAGGCGATGGCCTCGCCCTCGCGGTCCTCGTCGGTGGCGAGGTAGACCTCGCTGGCGTCCTTGACCAGCTGCCTGAGCCGGCTGACCTGCTGCTTGCGGTCGGGGCTGACCACGTAGAGCGGCTCGAAGGAGTTGTCGACGTCGACGCCCAGGCGGGCCCACGAGGCGCCCTTGTGCTCGGCGGGCACGTCGGCGGCGTTGCGGGGCAGGTCACGGATGTGCCCGACGCTGGCCTCGACGACGTAGCCGCTGCCGAGGTAGCCGGCGATCTTGCCGGCCTTGGTCGGCGACTCCACGATGACCAGCGGCCGGCCGCCTCCGGTGGCGGCCGGCCTGCGGCGGGCGGGCGTGCTGGTGCCACCGGCGGTGCGGCCGGTGCTCTCGCCGTTCTTCGCGGTCTTCGTGGGCACGGTGCTCCTGTCGGTGGTGCTGGGTCGCGGCGGCGCGGTGTGCGGTGGTCGGTACACCGGTGCGCCCCCTCGGCGGGCCACGGTAGGCCACGACCTCGGAACGCGACCGGCTGGCGACCCCGCGTGGGCGCGCCGTCACCGGCACAACGGCGCAGCGCGCTCGCTGTTCCCGGCAGCCGCGCACCGCCCACCTGCGAGGTCGGGCGCCGGCTCACCCGGGCTGGCGGGTCCCGGCGACCACCTCCCCCATCGCGGCAACGGTCGGGTGGTCGGGGGCGTAGTAGTCGCCGTGGCCGGTGTCCCAGTCGGTCGGGAGGGCGGCCGAGCCGAACGACCGCTCCCACGTGCTCGTCCCGAACCTGCCGAGGTAGGAGACGGGGTCCGACGGTGACGAGGCGTCGTAGACCTCGGCCGCCTCGAGGTCGCTCGACCGGTACTCCTCGATCCCGGGGCTGCCGAGCAGCACGACGGCGTCGACGTCGAGCTCGCCGACCAGGTCGCCGGCCTCGTCGACGACCACGGTGCCGTAGCTGTGGGCCAGCACGGTCACTCGCGGGTCGCCCGCGCGGACGGGGTCGGCCGCACGGGCGGCAGCCAGCCCGGCCAGGTCACCGGCCAGCGCGATGCCACCCCGCTGCGCCACCTCCCTGCGGGCCGCCTGCCAGGAGCCCAGGCCTGCCGGCGGCCGGTAACCGAACCAGGCCACGGTCGCGACCGCCGCGGCCGGCGCGGCTGCCAGCGTCGCGTCGGCGACCGTGTGCGCGCGGTCACCGAGGTCGTCGAGGTCCTCGCCGACGACGTTGCCCATGCCGGGCACCAGGAGCCCGACGTCCTCGGCGGTGTCGAGGTCGCCGTAGGCGACGGCCACCAGGTCCTGCGCCGGGTCGAACACCCACAGCTGGACCGGCCGGCCGGCCGCCTCCTCGGCCTCGATCTCGGCGGCGGCCGCCCGGGCCGTCGCGTACCCGGCGGTGCCGGGGTCGCCCAGCGTCTGCTGCAGGAGCAGCCGGTTGGCCCGGTCCCGCGCCCAGGCCGGCACGCCGTCGAGGCTGCCCACCGCGGCGGGATCCGACGCGATCAGGGACGTCCGGGCCGGCTCCGGCAGGTTGGCCCACCAGGAGGCCACGGCCTCCGGTGGCGTCGTGGGGAGCGGGGTGAGGACGGGCGCGAAGGGCGCGCCCCTGCCCACGGCCGCCGACAGGCCGGCGAAGTCGGCGGGGACCACGGGCCCGTGCCCGCCGACCGCGGCGAGCGGCTCGGCCGAGGTCGAGGTGTGCAGCGCCGCACGCGCGGCCGCGAACAGCGCGTCGGTCGCCAGGCCGGCGACCCGCTGGGCGGCGGCCGCCCGCTCGGCCAGCTCGGCGGTGTGGTCGGCGACCTGTGCGGCGGTCGCCTCGGCGGGCAGCGGGACCGGCGCGGACGGCACCACCGCACCGGTCTCCTCCAGGGCGACCGGGACCACGGCCGCCTCGGCCAGCGCCTGCTCGGCCAGCTCCTGCGCGGTGCGCGCCTCCCGGGCCGTGTCCCACAGCCGCTCGAGGGACGCACCGAGGGCCCCGGTCACCGCGGTCACCACCGACGACACCTCACCGAGCGCGGCGGCGGCCTCCTGCGCGGCCGGCCCGTACCAGACCCGGGCGTCGGCCAGGGTGCGGGCGACGTCCTCCACCCGGGCGCGCCACGGCGGCAGCCGCTCGGCGACCGCCTCGAGCGTGTAGACGGCCCCGTCGAGCAGGGCGGTGTCCCAGGCCGCGACGGCCGTCAGGCCGGGGGTGCTCACGCCCCCGCCTCGGCGGCGACCGCGGCGCGAGCGAGCAGCAACCGGTCGGAGAGGGCGGCGTCGAGCAGGCGGTAGGAGTGCACCGCGGCGAGCAGCGTCCCCGCGGTCGCCTCGGCGCCCGCGACCACGTCGGCGACCAGCGTCGCCCACGCCCGACCGGTGGCCCCCGCCTGCTCGGCCGCGCTCCCGCTGACCGCCGTCGCCAGGGACACGGCCGTGGAGCGGCACAGGTCGACGTCTCCGGACAGCTCGGCGGCGAGGGCGGCGAGCTCCTCACCGAGCGCCTGGACGACGTCGAGTCGGACGGCGATCTGCACGGACAAGGGACCCTCCCAGCGTCGGCGCCGGTCCGGGGTGGACCGGCGCCGCGCACGCTAGGAGCGGGGACGGGCAGCGGGCGTCGCGCCGTCCACAGCGGGGGATCCGTCCACAACCGGCGCCATCAGTCCCGGACCCGCGGTGTCGTCGGTGCTCCCGCCCACGACGACCGAGCGGCGCTTGGAGACCACCACGGACAGCACGATGACCACGACGGCGCCCAGCGCGATGAGCAGCCGCAGGGCCGTGTTGGCGTCCTCACCGACCGACAGGGCGACGACCGCGGGAGCGATGATCAGCGCGACGAGGTTCATCACCTTGATCAGGGGGTTGATCGCCGGGCCGGCGGTGTCCTTGAACGGGTCGCCGACCGTGTCGCCGATGACCGTGGCGGCGTGCGCCTCGCTGCCCTTCCCGCCGTACGCGCCGTCCTCGACCATCTTCTTGGCGTTGTCCCAGGCACCGCCGGAGTTGGAGAGGAAGACCGCCATCAGGGTGCCGGCGGCGATGGCGCCGACCAGGTAGGCCGCCAGCGGGCCGAAGCCCAGGCCGAAGCCGACCGCCACCGGCGCGAGGACGGCGAGCAGACCCGGTGTGGCCAGCTCGCGCAGCGAGTCCTTCGTGCAGATGTCCACGACGGCGCTGTAGTCCGGGCGCTCGCTGTAGTCCATGATCCCGGGACGAGTGCGGAACTGCTCCCGCACCTCGAAGACCACTCGCCCGGCCGCTCGCGAGACGGCGCTGATCGCCAGCCCGGAGAAGAAGAACACGACCGCGGCACCCAGCACCGCGCCGACGACGTTGTTCGGGTTCACCAGGCTGAAGGCGTCCCCGAGGGCGCCGCCGGCCTCGTCGAGGGCGACGGCGATCTGGGCGTTGTAGGAGCCGAAGAGGGCGGTCGCGGCCAGCACCGCCGTCGCGATCGCGATGCCCTTCGTGATGGCCTTGGTGGTGTTGCCGACGGCGTCGAGGTCGGTGAGCACCCGGGCGCCGTCGGCGTCGATGTCCCCGGACATCTCGGCGATGCCCTGCGCGTTGTCGCTGACCGGCCCGAACGTGTCCATCGCGACGATGACGCCGGCCGTGGTGAGCAGGCCGCAGCCGGCCAGCGCCACCGCGTACAGCGCCGCGCCGCCGCCGATGAGGAACGCCCCGTACACCGCGCCGCCGATGAGGAGCGCGGCGTAGACGGCGGACTCCAGTCCGAGCGAGATGCCGGACAGGATCACGGTGGCGGGGCCGGTCAGCGAGCTGCGGCCGATGTCTCTGACCGGCTTGCGACTGGTCTCGGTGAAGTAGCCGGTGAGCTGCTGGATGGCCGCGGCGAGCACGACGCCGACGAGCACCGAGAGGAACCCGAGGACCTGCGGGCTGACCGCCATGTCGACGCCGTCGGAGATGCTCGGCAGGTAGGTGAACGAGGCCGCGGCGACGAGTACGAGGGAGACCGCGGCGGAGGTGAAGAAGCCGCGGTTGATGGGTGCCATCCCGCTCGAGTCGCTCTTGCCCGGCCGGGTGGCGAGGACCCCGACCATCGACGCGATGACGCCGACACCGGCGACCAGGAGCGGGAAGACCATGCCCTCCGCGCCGAAGAAGACCTGCCCCAGGATCAGTGCGGCGACCAGGGTGACGGCGTAGGACTCGAAGAGGTCCGCGGCCATCCCGGCGCAGTCGCCGACGTTGTCGCCCACGTTGTCGGCGATGGTGGCGGCGTTGCGCGGGTCGTCCTCGGGGATGCCGGCTTCGACCTTGCCGACGAGGTCGGCGCCGACGTCGGCGGCCTTGGTGAAGATGCCGCCGCCGACGCGCATGAACATCGCCAGCAGCGCCCCGCCGAAGCCGAAGCCCTCCAGCACGATCGGCGCCGTGTCGTCGAAGAGGAGCAGCGCGAGCGCGGCGCCGAAGAGCCCGAGGCCGACGGTGATCATCCCGACCACACCACCGGTGCGGTAGGCGATGCGGAAGGACGGCTGATAGCCGCCCGCGTTGGCCGCCGCCGCGACGCGGACGTTCCCGCGCGTGGCCAGGGTCATGCCGATGAACCCGACGGAGGCCGAGAACAGCGCGCCGACCAGGAAGAAGATCGCCCGTCCCACCCGCGTCTCCCAGCCCCCGTCGGCCACGGGGAGGACCAGGAGGAGCAGGAACACGATGACGGCGAAGACGCCGAGCGTACGGAACTGTCTGCGCAGGTACGCCGCGGCACCCTCCTGCACCGCCTGCGCGATGTCGCGCATCTTCACCGTGCCCTGGTCGGCGGCCAGCACGGCGCGGACGAGGTACGCGGCGAAGGCGAGGGCGGCGAGTGAGATGGCGAGGACGATCGTCACCAGGGCGACGTCCCCGCCGGAGAGCGCACTGTCCGGCATGTGTTCCTCCATGCGGTCGGCTGCCGCCGGGGCCCACGCTCCGGTCGGCGGAGGTACGCGTCCAGTCCGCACAGGCCTGCGCGGCTGGTGCGCGGGAGTGTAAGGGAGGTCACACCCCGTACCGGTAGTCCTGCGGCGGTCGGAATCCGGTACGCGCGGCCCAGCGCGACGTCACCCGGAGGTGTGACAGTGGGGACGTGACCACGCTCCACCCGGTCCGGCCGGCTGCTCCCCCATCCGGCCAGGAGGGTGCACCAGGGGGTGCTCCGGGCCCGGGGGCCGCGTCCGCCGCTGCGGCGGTGCACGGGTCGGCCGCCGCGCACGGGTCCGGGCAGAGCGGCACGGGCCCGGGCTCGGTCCCGCCCGGCGCGGACCTGCTCGACGGACTGCTCGCCGGGACCCCGGACGACGAGCACCCGGTCACCCACGTCCACCGCCTCGCCGCGCGGGGGAGCCGCACGCTGCCGTGGCCGGAGTGGGTCGACCCCGGCCTCCGGCAGCGGCTGGAGGAAGCGGGGGTCCGGGAGCCGTGGCGGCACCAGGTCGAGGCCGCCCGGCTGGCGCACGAGGGCAGCTCCGTGGTGGTGGCGACCGGGACGGCGTCGGGCAAGTCGCTGGCCTACCAGCTGCCCGCGCTGACCCGGCTGGCCGAGGACCCCCGGGCCTGCGTGCTCTACCTCGCCCCGACCAAGGCCCTGGCCCGCGACCAGCTGGCCTCGGTCGCCGCGCTCGCCGACCCCTCGGTGCGGCCGGCCGCCTACGACGGCGACACCCCCGCCGAGGAGCGCGACTGGGTCCGCCGGCACTCGCGGTGGATCGTCACCAACCCGGACATGCTGCACCGCGGCGTGCTGCCGGCCCACCAGCGGTGGTCGTCGACCCTGCGCCGGCTGGCCTACGTCGTGGTGGACGAGTGCCACGCCTACCGCGGGGTGTTCGGCTCGCACGTCGGGCACGTGCTGCGCCGGCTGCGCCGCATCTGCCGCCGCTACGGGGCCGACCCGGTGTTCGTGCTCGCCTCGGCGACCGTGGCCGAGCCCGCCGCGGCCGCCACCCGCCTCGTCGGGGCCCCGGTCGTGGCCGTCACCGACGACGGCTCGCCCCGGCCCGGCGCCACCTTCGCCCTGTGGGAGCCGCCGCTGACCGAGCGGACCGGCGAGCACGGCGCACCGCTGCGCCGGTCCGCGGCCGCCGACTCCGCCGGGCTGCTGGCCGACCTCGTGGAGCGCGGCGCGCGGACGCTGGCCTTCGTCCGGTCGCGCCGCAGTGCCGAGTCGGTGGCCGAGCAGGCGCGCCGGCTGCTGGCCGAGCGGGGCCGCGACGACCTGGCCCGCCGCGTCGACTCCTACCGCGGCGGCTACCTCCCGGAGGAGCGCCGGGAGCTCGAGCGGAGCCTGTCGGCCGGCGAGCTGCTCGGGGTGGCCACCACCAACGCCCTCGAGCTCGGCATCGACATCGCCGGCCTGGACGCCGTCGTGCTGGCCGGCTACCCGGGGACGCTGGCCTCCCTGTGGCAGCAGGCCGGCCGGGCCGGCCGCGCCTCGCGGGAGTCCCTGGTCGTCTTCGTCGCCCGCGACGACCCGCTGGACCACTACCTGGCCCACCACCCGCGGGCGGTCTTCGGCCGTCCGGTCGAGGCGACGGTGACCGACCCGGCCAACCCCTACGTCCTCGGGCCCCAGCTGTGCTGCGCGGCGGCCGAGCTGCCGCTCACGCCCGACGACCTGCCCGACTTCGGCGGTGCCGTGGCCGAGGCGCGACTCGACGAGCTGGTCGCCGCGGGCGTGCTCCGCCGCCGGCCGGCCGGCTGGTACTGGGCCGGACGGGGACGCCCCGGCGTCGACATCCGCGGCAGCGGCGGCGAGCCGGTGGCGATCATCGAGGGCGCCACCGGCCGGCTGCTGGGCGCCGTCGACGGCGGCGCGGCGCACGCGACCGTGCACACCGGCGCGCTCTACGTGCACCGCGGCCAGACCTTCGTCGTCGACGAGCTCGACCTCGACGACGCGTGCGCCGTGGTGCACGCCGAGACGCCGGAGTGGACCACGGTCGCCCGCGACGTCACCGACCTCGGCATCGTCGCCACGGACCGCACCCGGCGCCTGGGCACGGTCACCGCGCACACCGGGGTCGTGGACGTCACCAACCAGGTCGTGGCCTACCAGCGGCGCCGGGCCGGCACCGGCGAGGTGCTGGCCGAGTTCCCGCTGGACCTGCCACCGCGCCAGCTGCGCACCCGTGCCGTCTGGCTGACCCTCGACGCGCGGGCGGTCGCCCGCGCCGACGTCGACGACCTCGCGCTGCCGGGGTCGCTGCACGCCGCCGAGCACGCGGCGATCGGCATCCTGCCGCTGCTGGCCACCTGCGACCGGTGGGACCTCGGCGGGCTGTCGACCGCGCTGCACCCCGACACCGGCACCGCGACGGTGTTCGTCCACGACGGGCACCCCGGTGGCGCCGGCTTCGCCGAGCGGGGGTTCGCGGCGCTGCGGCGGTGGCTGACGGCGACGCGGGCCACCGTGGCCAGCTGCGAGTGCGACAGCGGCTGTCCGTCCTGCGTGCAGTCGCCCAAGTGCGGCAACGGCAACGAGCCGCTGGACAAGGCCGGCGCCGTCCGCGTGCTCGACGTCGTGCTCGACGAGCTGGCCGCCGCGGAGGCCGCCGGCGAGGACGGCACGGACGACGCGGACACCGAGGGGCGCGACGAGGAGCTCGAGGCCGACGAGGAACCGCACGGCCCGGTCGCCCGCGCGGCGGCCGGCCCGGCCGCCGGCCGGGACGTCGAGCGGCCCGTGGACGACATCGTCTTCTGACGCCGCTGCACTCCTGACGCCGCGCCAGGTCCACCGCGGCCCCGTGGACGGCCGCGCTGCCCGTGGACGGCGCGGGACCCGGTGTCGCTCCTTCCGCTTCAGATGCGTCCGGCCGCTGCCGATCCACCTGTGAGGTGGCGCGGCCGCACCACCGGCGCGTGCGGGAGGAGGGTGCGTGGCGCACGGCACCGATCGCCCGGAGGGCCGGCCGCTGGCCCTCGCCGGCTACGCCGCCGCCCTCACCGCGGCCGCGGTCGCCTTCGGCCTCGACCCCACCCTCGGCGTCCTCGCCGGCGCGCTGAACGTCGTCTTCGGGGTCTACTTCTGCCGGCACCTGGCCTTCGCCGTCGCCGCCGCCCGCTGGGCCGAGCGCGACCTGCTCGCCGCCGACGTGGGCCTGGACACCTACACCCCGCCGGTCGCGGTCCTCGTCGGGTGCAAGAACGAGGAGCTCGTCGTCGACGGGATGGTCGCGGCGCTGCTGGCGCTGGACTACCCGCCCGACCGGCTCACCCTGGTCGTCGTCGACGACGGCTCCGAGGACGCCACCGGCGCCAAGCTCGACGCCTGGGCCGCGCGGGAGCCGCGGCTGCGCGTGCTGCACCGGCCCCCGGGCTCCGGCGGCGGGAAGTCCGGCGCCCTCAACGACGCGCTGGACCTGGTCGAGGCCGAGGTCGTGCTCGTCTTCGACGCCGACCACGAGCCCGAGCCCTCGGCCCTGCGCCGCCTGGTGCGGCACTTCCGGGACCCCGTCGTCGGCGCCGTCATGGGCCGGTGCGTGATCCGCAACGGCCGGGACTCGCGCATGGCCGGCACGGTCTTCGTCGACTACCTGTCCGGCTACCTGGTCAACGAGTACGGCCGCCAGGCCCTGTTCGAGCTGCCCGCCTACGGCGGGGCCAACTGCGCCGTCCGCATGTCCACGCTGCGCGCGCTCGGGGGGTGGAACCCCGAGACGGTCACCGAGGACACCGACCTCACGCTGCGCGTCCTCGTGGCCGGGCAGCGGGTGCGCTACGACGTCTCGGCGATCGACTTCGAGGAGGCGGTGGTCAGCGCGCAGCGCTTCTGGAAGCAGCGCTACCGCTGGGCCCGTGGCCACCAGAAGTGCCTGCGCGACTACTGGGGGCCCCTGATGCGCACCCCCCACCTCTCGCCGCTGGAGAAGGTGGAGACGTCGCTGTTCCTCGCCGTCTACCACGTGCCGATGCTCAGCGGCGTGGGCCTGCTGCTCACCGTCCTGCGGGCGTTCGGCGTCGGCGACCTGCCGGTGATCGGGCTCCTGCCCCTCTCCATGCTGCTGTTCATCGGCCCCCTGGCGGAGCTGTGCGTCGGCCTGCTGGTCGGCCGGGTGGAGCGGCGGTCGGCCTGGCGGCTGCTCGGCTTCCTGCCCGCCTTCGCGCTGTCCATCTGGATCACCTCCCGCGCCTACGTCGACGGCATGCTCGGCCGGCCCTACAGCTGGGTGAAGACGACGCGGTCCGGCGCCACCTCGACGGTGGACGCCGCCGTCCCGCCGGCGATCCCGCTCGACGACACGGGCTCCGCCGCCGCGGCCGTCCACGGGACGCGGCCGCGCTCGTTCGCCGCGGCCGCACGGCCCGGACAGCCCGGGGGCGGACGGTGACCGCCGGCGGTCCGGCACTCCCGCCGGTCCGGCGCAGCGCGTGGCGAGCGGCGAACCGGCGGCTCCTGCCGGTCGCGCTGGACCTGGTGCTCACCGCGGCGATCTGCCTGCTCGGCTTCCGGTACCTCGCCCGGCCCCTGCAGGTGCTGGAGGCGGCCGCCCTCGCCCGGGTCCTGGAGTGGATCGCGCCGGAGCGGGCCTCCGGCGTCGTGCCCACGCACGTCCTGCTGTTCCGCGACGACGGCGAGATCATCGACGCGGTCGTCACGCTGTCCTGCTCCTCCGTGCTGTCGGTGCTGGGGCTCGTCGCGCTGACCGCCGTGGTCCTGCGCAGCCGCGGACTGCACGCGGTGGCGGGCCTGCTCGTCGCCGTCGCCGCCCTGCTGGTCCTCAACCACGGACGGCTGCTGGTCTCCGCCCTCGCCGGCCTGTGGTGGGGAGAGGGCGCCCTGGTGGGGTTCCACGACTGGGTCGGCACCCTGTGGAACCTGGTCGCGACGCTCGGCGGCTTCCTGCTGATGGTGTGGATCGCCCTCCCGGCCCTCGACCGGGCGGAGCAGGACGTCGAGGGCCGGCACACCGCGCGCCGCCCCGACAGCTGGGCCCGACCCGGACTGGGCTACCGCGCGCCGGAGGACGACGTCCGGCGCGGGCGCCGACGGCAGGCCACGGTCACCGGGCTCCTGCACCGCTACGTCTACCCGCGCCGGCTCTCCGGGTGGCTGGCCGCCCGCCGCGAGGCCCGGCGCATCGACTACCGGCTGGGGCACCTGCCCGCGCACCAGCGGGTGCAGCGCATCCGCGAGCTGGTCGCGGACGGGCTGGGCGCGCACGCCGCGTCGCTGGTGGCGGTGGCCACCTACGAGGAGGACCCCGTCGTCCTCGACTCCCTCGCCGAGGCCGTGGCCGCACGCCAGTGGGAACCGGTCACCGGCGACCGCGTGGCCGCCCTGCGGCTGTGGGCCCGGGGGTGGCTGATGGCCCGGGGACCGCAGCACGGTCCCCCCGACCCGGCGCCGGTCTCCCCCGCCGGGACGCGGCGCACGGTGCCCGTCTGCCGGATCGCCGTCCCACCGGTCGCGGCCGGACCGCCGGCCGGGTCCCCGCCGGCGCCCCGGCGACGGCGGTCGGACCCCCTCGCTCCCCCGCACCCCGCCACCTTCGCCCGCCCACCCGTCCCGCCCCACCTCCCGGAGGCTCCCCGGTGACCTCGACCCTGCCGGCCCGGCCGGCCCGTCCGACCCCGACCGGGGACCGGCAGCACCCGGCACCGGGCGGGCCGGCGGTGCTCGTCACCGGTGCCGGCGGCCCGGCCGGGGTCGCCGTGGTCCGCCGCCTGGTGGCCCTGGGCCACCGGGTCGTCGGGGTGGACGCCGACCCGACGGCGGCCGGCTCGGCGCTGGCCACCGCCGGCGCCACCGTCCCGCGCGCCGACCACGCCCGCTTCGTCGACGCCCTGGTGGCCGTGGCGACGGCGCACGGGGCCGACGCCCTCATCGGGACCGTGGCCGAGGAGCTGCCGGCGCTCGCCGCGGGTGCCACGCAGCTGGCCCGGGCCGGCGTGGCGACGTGGCTGCCCGACCCGACCGCCGTGGCCCTGTGCTGCGACAAGGCCGCGTTCGCGCGCACCGTGCGGGCGGCCGGCGTGCCGCACCCCGCCACCACGGACACCGGGGCCGGCCTGGTGCAGGTCCCGGGACCGTGGGTGGTGAAGCCGCGGGCGGGCCGGGGCAGCCGGGGCGTGCGGTCGCTGGACACCCGCTCGGCCGTGGTCGAGGCCCTGCGGGAGGACCCGTCGCTCATCGCGCAGACGCGGCTGGGCGGCCGGGAGTTCACGGCCGACGCCCTGGTGGCCCGCGACGGCCGGCTGCTCACGGTGGTCCCGCGGTGGAGGGACGACACCCGGGCGGGCATCTCGGTGAAGGGCAGCACCTTCGACTCGCCGGTGGTGACCGACGTGGTCGCCGGCGCACTCGAGGCCGTGCGGCTCACCGGCCCGGCCAACGTGCAGGGGTTCGTGGCCGACGACGGCCGGGCCACCGTCGTCGAGGTCAACCCGCGCTTCTCCGGTGGGCTGCCGCTGACGCTGGCGGCCGGCGCGGACGTCGTCGGCACGTACCTGACCGGCATCCGCGACCCCGGGGCGGACCTCCCGCAGCTCTGGTTCACACCCGGCGTCCGGATGAGCCGGTACCTCGCCGAGACCTACAGCGCCGACGACGGCAGCCCGGTGCCGGACCCCTGCGAGACCGCGCAGGTGCGGGCATGACCCGCGCCCGGCGCGTCCTGGTGCCCTTCGGCACCCGGCCGGAGGTGGTCAAGCTCGCCCCCGTGGTGTCCGCGCTGACCGCCGCGGGGCACGCCGTCGACGTCGTCGACACCGGGCAGCACACCGACCCGGCGCTGTCCACGCGGCTGCAGGAGGCGCTGGGACTCGCGCCCGGCTGCCGGTTCACGCTGCCGACGGGCGACCCGGCCGCCCGGCTCGGGGCCCTGCACGGCGACGCGGCGCGGGCGGTGACGCGTCTGCGGCCCGACGTCGTCCTGGCCCTCGGCGACACGAACACCGTCCCCGCGTACGCCCTGGCCGCCCGCGGCGCCGGGATCCCCTTCGCGCACCTGGAGGCGGGCCTGCGCAGCCTCAACCCGCGCAGTGTCGAGGAGGTCAACCGGCGGGTGGCCGCGGCGGTCGCCGCGCTGCACCTGGCCCCCACCCGCCGGGCCGCGGCCTTCCTCGCGGCCGAGGGGGTCCCCGCCGAGCGGGTGTTCGTCGTCGGCAACCCGGTGGTCGACACCCTGGTGTCCCGCGGCGTCCGCCCGGTGCCCGTGGCCGAGCGGACCGGGGTCCTCGTCACCGCCCACCGGCCCACCAACGTCGACGACCCGGTGCGCCTCAAGCGCCTGGTCGGGGTCGTGCGGGCCCTGGCCGACCACGTCGGGCCGGTGACCTTCCCGGTCCACCCGCGCACGGCGGCGCGGCTGGCGGCCACCGGTCTGGACGCCGAGGTGGCGCACCCCGACGTCACCCTCACCGGCCCCGTCGAGTACGACGCCCTCCTGGGCGCACTGGCCTCGGCCCGCCTCACGGTGACCGACTCCGGCGGGATCCAGGAGGAGGCGGCCTTCCTCGGTGTCCCCGCCGTCGTCCTGCGCGGGTCCACGCCCCGGTGGGAGGGCGTCGAGGCCGGGACCACCACCCTGGCGAGCCTGGCCGATGACGCCGCGGCCGACGCCGTCCTCGCCGCCGCCGCCCGGCACACCTCCGCCGAGGGCCAGGCCCGCGCCGCCGCGCTCCCCTGCCCCTACGGCGACGGGACGACCGGCCGGCAGGTGGCCGCCCTGCTCGCCGACGAGGCGACCGACGCGCTGCTCGCCCTCGACGAGCCGGACTTCTCCGACGGGCGGCTGCCCTGGTGAGCGCCGGGCCGGTGCCCCCGTGGGAGGGGCCACCACCGCTGGGTGTGGTGGTCGACCTGGACGACACGCTCTACCCGCAGGCCTCCTACCTGGCCGGCGCCGCCGAAGCCGTCGGCGCCGCCGCCGCGGCGGCCGGGCTCGACGGCGCCCGCGTGCACGCCGCCCTCCTGCGCGAGCTCGCCGCCGGGTCCGACACCGGGGGCACCATCGACCGCGCGCTGCTGGCCGCCGGGGTGCCCGCCGGTGAGGTGCGGGTGCGGGTCCCCGCCCTGGTGACGGCGTTCACCGCCCACGCGCCCGACGTCCTCGCGCCCTACCCGGGGGTCGTCGAGGCCCTCACCGCCCTCGCGGGGGCCACCGCCGTCGGGTGCCTGACCGACGGCGACCCGGCGATCCAGGCGGCCAAGGTCGCCGCGACCGGGCTCGGCCCGCTGTTCCGCAGCGTCCTGGTCACCGACACGCTCGGCGGCCGGGCCGCGCGGAAGCCCGCTCCCGGCGGGCTGCTCGAGCTGGCCGGCCGGCTCGGGGTCCCCGCCGACCGGCTGCTGGTC
Organism: Geodermatophilus maliterrae; assembly: GCF_041018925.1. Lineage (NCBI taxonomy): Bacteria > Bacillati > Actinomycetota > Actinomycetes > Geodermatophilales > Geodermatophilaceae > Geodermatophilus > Geodermatophilus maliterrae. The sequence goes on along the minus strand of NZ_JBFNXQ010000040.1, from coordinate 21,508 downwards.
ATCGGGGACCGTCCGGGCAAGGACGTCGCCGTCGCGGCGGCGGTGGGCGCCCGGGCGATCCGGGTCCGGCAGGGCGAGTACGCCGCCGCGCCGGACCGGCCGGCCGCGTGGGCCGTCACCCACTCCTTCCCCGCCGCCGCCGACCTGGCCCTCGCGGTGCTGCGCGGCGCCGGTGCGCCCCTGACCGTCGCGGGGTGGTCCCCCCCGGGCGGGTGATCCCGGGGCCGCACGCCTCCACCCGCCGTCCCCGCCGGCCGATGGCCCTCTGGTGGGCGGTCGTGCGCCCGGTCAGGAGGGGGTTCGACCATGGCAGGCAACACGCGACGTCGGCGGCCGTCGCGCGGGACGCGCCTCGCGGTGACGGCGGCAGCGGGTGCCCTCGTGGTGCTCGGTACACCGGGGGCGGGGATGGCCGCCGGCGGACCGATGAAGCCGCTGGTGACGTGTGTCATCCCGGCACGGGACGGCTCCTGGACGGCGGTCTTCGGCTACGAGAACCCCACTCCCCTGACCTGGACCGAGGCCAGGGGCTTCGACAACGTCCTGACCCCCGGTCGCTTCGACGGCCTGCAGGTCACGACGTTCGCACCGGGCACCCACCAGGGCGCCTTCTCCGTCCAGGTCCCGGCGTCCTACGCGAGCATCGAGTGGCAGGTCCACAGCCGGCACGCCACCGCCTCGCGGAACGGCAGCACCTCCTGCCCCTCCTCGACCGAGCTGCCGGCCGACGGCAACGGCCTGGGCACGCCGATGGTCCTGGTCGCCGCCGGTGTCGTCGGGGCGGCGTCGATGGCCGTCTCCCGACGCCGGCGCCTGCGGCCGGACACCGCCGCCGACGGGGGCCCGCCGTCGACCTGACGTCGCGCGCGAGCCGGACCCCCCGACGGCCGGTCCTCCCCCGGAAGGAGGAGGCCCGGCCGTCGTGCTGCACGCGGGCGCCGGATCGGCCGATGAGGAGGTGTCGGGCGGGGAGGCCGCCTCGAGTCGTGGAGGACACCGGCCATGGACGGCGGACGGACGGGGAGCACGGGACGCAGCGTCCTGGCCATCGGAGCGCACCCCGACGACATCGAGCTCGGCTGCGGCGGCGCCCTGCTGGCCCACGCCGCGGCGGGTGACACGGTGACGGTGCTCGTCGTCACCGGCGGGGAGAACGGCCCCGGTGACGACCTGCACGTCGCCGGCCGCCGCGCCGAGCAGGAGCGGGCGGCCGAGCTGCTGGGCGCCCGGCTGGTGTGGGGCGGCCTGCACGACTGCGAGGTCGCGGCCGACTCCTCCACGGTCCGCCTGATCGAGCAGGTGCTGGAGTCGACCCGGGCCGACCTCGTCTACGTGCACGCGCCGGACGACAGCCACCAGGACCACCGGGCGGTCGCGAGCGCCACCCTCGCCGCGGCACGGCGGCTGCCCCGCGTCCTGCACTACCAGAGCCCGTCGACCCTGACCTTCACCCCGACCGTCTACGTCGACGTCACGGCCTACGTGACCGGCAAGCTCGCCGCGCTCGCCGCGCACGCCTCCCAGGTCGAGATGTCGGCGATGGTCGAGCCCGACGCGGTCGTGGCCTCGGCCCGCCACTGGGGAGCGCAGGCCCGCATCGGCTACGCGGAGGCGTTCCAGCCCACCCGGATGGTGCTCGACCTCGCGCCCGCGCCCGCCTCCTTCGCCGCCCCCGAGGCGGTGCCCGCCGCGTGGTCGCTCACGCCGTCCGCCGGCACCCGCACCGGCTGACCCGGCCGACCGGACGCCCCGGCGGGAGCGCCTCAGCGGCGGAGCGCCTGGCTCTCCCGGTACGAGCGGTCGCGCACGGCGCGGAGGAGCGCGACCGGCCGGAGGTCGTCGGCGCCCAGGGTCGGCAGGAACCGGAGGGTCTCCGCCTGCGCGTCGGGCACCGCCGGGCCCAGCGTCAGCCGCCCCCACCGCGCCCAGCCGCCGGTGAGCGACGCGGCGAGCAGCTCCCAGCTCGTGCCCGTCCCCTCGCCGCGCGCCCCCAGCAGGACGACCCGGCCGCTGCCGGTCCGGTAGGGCAGCACGGAGGAGAACGTCCGGCCGAGCGGCTCCGGCAGGAACAGGTGGCGCAGGCCGGGCGGGCCCCCCGAGGTGTTGACCAGCACGTCCAGCGGCCCGCCGTCCCTGCCCAGCCCCCCGAACCGGATGGCGAGCCCGACGACGTCGGGCAGCGGCTCCGGCAGCCCGGCTCCGCGCGAGACGCGGACCACGACGTCGTGGCTGCCTGCCTCGTCGAGGACCCGGGCGCCCCAGCTGCCCCCGCCGTCGACCACGACGGTCCCGGTGGACGCGTGCCCCCGGGGGTGGAAGACGCGTGCGCCGCGCAGCGCCGTGCCCAGGGCGAGCGCGGACGCCGTGACGGCACGGGGCAGGGAGAGCAGGTCCATGCCGTCCGGCTACCCGACCGGGCGCCCGGTGACCCCTCGCGGCCCGACGTCGGGGATGCGGACCGGCGCGCGGCTGACAGACTGGCCGGCGACCGCGCAGCCGGCGGTCGCCGGGGACCCGCGCCGCGGGGCCGACGCAGGAGGTGGCGTGGCCGACGACTCGAGCCGGCCCGGCGTCGCGGTCGTCACCGGCGCCGCCAGCGGCCTCGGCGCGGCGGTCGCCGGGGCGCTGACCGCCGCCGGCTGGCGGGTCGCCGGGATCGACCTGCGGCCCAGCGCGGCGACCGCGCTGGGCGTCGAGGTGGACGTGACCGACGCGGCCGCGGTCGAGGCGGCCGTCGACCGGGTGGAGCGCGAGCTCGGTCCCGTCGGTGCGCTGGTCACCGCGGCCGGCGTGTACGAGATGCTCCCCGTCGAGGAGATCGACGACCTCCGCTGGCACCGGATGATGGCGGTCAACCTCTCCGGCACCGCCAACGCCTGCGCCGCCGTCGTCCCCCGGATGGTGTCCCGCGGTGAGGGCGGCGTCGTCACCGTCTCCTCGGACCTGGGGGTCGGCGGCAGCCAGGGCGACGTCCACTACGCCGCGAGCAAGGGCGCGATCGTCGGGTTCACCCGGGCGCTGGCCGCCGAGGTCGGCGGCACGGGCGTCGCCGTCAACACCGTCGCGCCCGGGGCGGCGGACACGCCCATGCTCGAGGACACCTCACCCTGGCGGTCGGCCGACTTCCTGGCCACGCTGCCGGTCCAGCGGCTGATCCGTCCCGACGAGATCGCCGCCGCCGCGCTGTTCCTGCTCGAGGCGGGGACGGCGCTCTCCGGCCAGGTCCTCTCACCGAACGCGGGAGCGACCATCTGATGGCCGACCGCACGGCCCTCGTCCGGTGCGACGACGCCGCGGTCGCCGATGCCGTCGTCGCGCGGCTGACCGCCGACGGCCTGCGCGTCACCGCCGTCGGGCCCGCGGCCGACCCGGACGGCGCCGTCGCCGGTGCCGTCGGGGACGGCGCGCTGCACGCCCTCGTCTGCGCGGTGGGACGGCCCTCGCCCGGGCCCTTCCCCGGCAGCGACCCCGCGCGCTGGTACGCCGACGTGATGGCCTGCCTCACGCCCGCCTTCCGGCTGGCCCGGGCGGCCGCGCCGGCGCTGCGCCGGTCCGGCGCCGGTCGGCTGGTCTTCCTCGGCAGCGGGTGGACGACGGCCGACCGCCCGCAGACCACGGCCGACGCGGCGGTGCAGGGGGCGCTGGTCGCGCTGACCAAGACCCTCGCCCGCGACCTCGGCCCGGACGCCGTCACGGTCAACGAGGTCGTCACCGACCCCGGCGCACCGCCGTCCCCCGCGGTGGTGGCCGCCGCGGTGTCCTATCTCTGCGGCGACGCGGCCGGCTCGGTCGTCGGGCAGCTGCTCACCCTGGGCCGCGGCGGGCCGCTGCGGCCCTGAGGTGCTCAGCGCCCCAGCCGGAACGCCACCGCCCGCACCGGGGCGCCGTCGGCGCCGGCCAGCCGCAGCGGCAGCACGCTGACCACCGGGTCCTCGGCCGGCACCGCCCCCAGGTCCCGCAGGTTCTCGACGATCACACCGCCGGCGCCGAGGACCTCGAGGTGGGCGGCGAACCCGTCAGCGGGTGCGCCACCGACCACGGTCTCGTCGAGGCTGAGCGCGTCGAGCCCGACGGTCCGGACGCCGGCGGCCACGACACGGGCGGCGGCGTCCCCGGTCAGGTACGGGTGGTCGAAGTAGGCGTCGGTCCCCCAGTGCTCGTCCCACCCGGTGCGCAGCAGCAGGATCCGGCCGGGGCCGAGCCGGGCGGCGCAGGGCGCCAGGTCCGTCCACTCGATCCGGCCGTGCGGCGGCTTCCCGCGGACGTCGGCGACGACGGCCGGCCCGAGGAAGTACTCGAGCGGGAGCTCGTCGATGCGGGCGCCGTCCTCGAGGAAGTGGTACGGCGCGTCGACGTGCGTGCCGGTCTGCGAGCCCATCCGCACGTGCAGGACGTTGTAGCCGTCGGCCCCGACGGTGGCCGCGGGGCTGAAGCGGGCCACCGGGTCGCCCGGGTACACGGGGGTGTCGTCGTCCAGGGGGTGCGAGAGGTCGACCACCTCGCGGACGGACGGGGCAGGACCGGTCACCGGGGCTCCTCGGGGTCGGCGGTCACAGGGCGGGCGTGAGGACCCACAGGACCTCACAGGTCGTCGTCGACGGGTTGAGCCAGGTGTGCGGCGTCGCGCCGGGCATCGTGAGCGCGTCGCCCTCGTCCAGGTCGACCACCTCGCCCGGGAGCAGCAGTCGCAGCCGGCCGCGGAGCACGTGGACGAACTCGGCGTCGCAGGCGAGGGAGTAGAGCTCGTCGCCGCCTCCGCCGCCGGGCTCGACGACCGACCGGATGACCTGCAGCTCGCGCCGTGCGCCCGCGGTCAGCAGGACCTCGCGCACGCCCTGACCCCCGAAGTCGATCGGCGGGGCCTCCGCCGCGCGCACCAGCGCGGTCGCGGGCGACTCGAAGAGCCGGCCGACGGCGATGCCGAGCACGCCGCACAGGGTCACGAGCGTGGCGACCGACGGCGAGACCTCGTCGCGCTCCAGGCGGCTGAGGAAGCCCTTGGTCAGCCCGGCCTGCTCGGCGACGGCCGTGAGCGTGCGCCCTGCGGCCTGCCGGGCGGCCCGGAGCCGGGCGCCGACGCGGGCGTCCGCCGGGTCGTGGGGCCTCGGGGGCCGCCGGACCTCGCCCGCCACGGCGCCCCCCCCCTCGTCGTCGATCGTCCCCCGCATCTCAGCATGCCGGGTGGATTCTGGGAAACGATCGTTGTCCCACAGGCAACCCGGCTCTACCCTCTGCGCACTGCGGTGGCGCGTCCACCGCCTCAGCGGGAGGTGCACGTGAGTGGAGCAGAGGTCGCCGAGCAGCGGCGGCCACGGGTCACCGAGGTGGAGCAGCACGGGATCGACACGATCCCGGACGCGGAACGGACGTCGGGTCCCTTCGACCTGTTCCGGATCCAGTTCGGCGGGGCGAACACCTTCGCCACGGTCATCCTCGGCACCTTCCCGGTGCTGCTGGGCCTGGACCTGGTGCAGGCCGTGGCCGCGACCGTCGTCGGCGTGGTCGTCGGAGCGCTGATCCTCATGCCCATGGGCCTGTTCGGCCCGCGGACCGGCACGAACAACGCGGTCTCCTCCGGCGCGCACTTCGGCGTCCGCGGCCGCGTCCTGGGGTCGTTCCTCTCCCTGCTGACGGCGATCTCGTTCTACTCGATCTCGGTGTGGGTGAGCGGGGACGCCCTCGTCGGCGCCGCCACCCGGCTCTTCGGGACCGGCGACTCCGACCTGCTCCGCGGGGTGATCTACGCCGTCCTCGGCGCCCTGGTGATCGTGGTCGTCATCTACGGCTACCAGCTGATGCTGCTGGTCAACAAGGTCGTGGTGCTGGCCAACACGACGCTGATGCTGCTCGGGCTGGTCGCGTACGCCACGCTGTTCGACTTCGGATACGACCCGGGCCCGGAGGCCTACGCGCTCGGCGGCTTCTGGCCGACGTTCGTGCTGTCCGCGCTGATCGTCATGGGCAACCCGGTCAGCTTCGGGGCCTTCCTCGGCGACTGGTCGCGCTACATCCCGGCCGACACCCGCCCGTCGCGGCTGATGGGGGCGACCTTCCTCGGCCAGCTGGCCACGCTGGTGCCGTTCCTCTTCGGCGTCGGGACGGCGACCCTCGTCGCCGGCGAGGTCGACTACGTCTTCGCGCTGATCCAGATCTCGCCGCTCTGGTACGCCGTCCTGCTCATGGTCGTGGCGTTCCTCGGCGGCATGTCGACCGGCGTGACCTCCCTGTACGGGACGGGCCTGGACTTCTCCTCGGTCTTCCCCCGCCTCAACCGGGTGCAGGCGTCGCTGGTCATCGGGACGCTGGCCTTCGCCTTCATCCTGGTGGGCCGGCTGGTGTTCGACCTGCTGGCCAGCGTCAACGCCTTCATCGGCGCGATCGTCATCTGCACGACGCCCTGGATGATCATCATGATGATCGGCTACTGGGTGCGCCGCGGGTACTACTCGCCCGAGGACGTGCAGGTCTTCAACCAGGGCCGGGTCGGCGGGCGCTACTGGTTCAGCGGCGGGGTGAACTGGCGCGGGATGGCCGCGTGGGTCCCCTCGGCGATCGTGGGTCTGCTGTTCGCCAACTACCCGCCGCTGATCGTGGGCCCCTTCACCGACGCGGCCGGCGGGGTGGACATCAGCCTGCCCATGTCCCTCGGTCTCGCGACGGTCGTCTACCTGGCGCTGCTGTTCGCCTTCCCCGAGCCCCGGTACGTCTTCGGACCGGCCGGCCCGCGGCTGGTCCCGGCGAAGGAGGCCACGGTGACGCCGGTGACCGACGACCCGCGCGCCTCCGTGCACCGCGCCGGGCGCCGCCCGCAGCCGGTCGCCGGGGAGCCGGTCGCCGGCGAGCCGGTCGCCGGGGAGCCGGTCGACCGGTGAGCCGGCACACCGACGTCGCCGCCGAGGTGCGGCAGGCGTCCGCCGTCCTCGTGGCGGCCTTCGGCCGCAACGACCTGGAGGAGTACCTCGGCTGCTTCCGCGAGGACGCCACCTTCCTGTTCCACGGCACCGACCGGCTGCTGACCTCCCGCGAGGAGTACCGGCAGGAGTGGGCCTCCTGGGTGCGGGAGGACGACTTCCGGGTGCTGGGCTGCGAGACCTCCGGCACGCACGTCCAGGTCCTCGGGGACACCGCCGTGCTGACCCACGCGGTGCACACCACGGTGTCCACCCGGGCGGGGCGGGAGGAGCTGCGGGAGCGCGAGACGATCGTCTTCTCCCGTGACCCGTCCGGTCGGTGGCTGGCCGTCCACGAGCACCTCTCGCCCGCCCCCGGGGCGGCCGGGTAGCCGCGCTCACGGCCGTACCGGTCCCGCCCGGGCGGTCGCCGTCGCCCGCCGGGTGCCCAGCGGTCCCAGCCGGACGCCCACCTCGACGCTCACCTCGACGACCGCGCCGTCCCCCACGGTGCAGGCGGTGAGACCGGCGCCGTTGACCTGCGCCACCTCGTCGGCGGTCGTGCAGGCGGCCGGGTCGCCCACGACCGCCCGGGACGCGGCGGCGAGGGCGGCCAGGTCGGCCGCGGAGCCGGCCCGGTGCCGGGCGACGACCGCGGCGCCCACCAGCACCGCGGCCAGGCCCACGGCGGCGAGGACCCCGGCGAGCGCCACGGCCCAGACGGTCGCGGACCCGCGCTCCCGCTCCCCGGTCCTCATCCCCCACCTCCGCTGGCGACGACCCCGGGTTCCAGCCGGGCGACCGCGGTCGCGGCGACGCCGACGCCCAGGCGCACCGCGCCCAGCGGGGCGACCTCGGCGCTGACGGTCACCCGCACCTCCGCTCCCTCGACCGACACCGTGGTCACCGCCCCGTCGGGGGCCGCGGAGGCGGTGACGGCACGGACGACGGCGGGGTCCTCGCCGCGGGCGGCGGCCCGCGCGCCCTCCCGGGCGGCGTCCACGCAGCGCAGCTGCGCCCCGACCACGACGACGGCGGCGACGACCGCGGCCAGCACCAGCAGCAGCACCGGCAGCACGACGGCGGTCTCGGCGGTCACCATGCCGGCCTCCCGCCCGCCCGCCCGGACGCCACGGTGCAGCAGCCGTCGCGGCCGTCGTGGCCGTGGCGCCCGTCGCGGCCGTCGCACGGTCAGGACAGGACGCCGAGCGCGGACTCGACCAGGTCGCCGAGTGCACTGACGATCGAGCCACCGGTCACCACGCGGTAGAGCACCGCGGCGAAGGCGCAGGCCGCGACGGTGCCGACGGCGTACTCGGCGGTGCTCATGCCGGCCTCGGCGGTGGCGGCGACCCGGGCCCAGCGGTCGGTGAGCCGCTCGCGGCGGGACGGCGTCGCCGGGGACGCGGCGTCCTCGGGTCCGGGCTGCTCGGGTCCGGGCTGCTCGGGGTCGGGCTGCTCGGGGTCGGGCTGCTCGGGTCCGGGCTGCTCGGGGTCGGGCTGATGAGCAGCCGTCTGGGGAGCGGGCGGGTGGTCGGCGGTCACGTGTCCTCCTCGGGGTCCGGCCCCGGTCCGCGGGGCACGCACCGACCCTCGCGGCGCCCGGTGGACGTCTCCAGGTGTCGGCCGGATCTGTGGGGAACCCGCCGGCCTGTGGACACCGCTCACCCGAACACCGCTCACCCGAACACCGCTCACCCGAACACCTGGCCGGCGATGCCGATGACCAGCGGCGCGATCCCCAGGCAGACGAAGGCAGGGAGGAAGCACAGCCCCAGCGGGGCGAGCACCCAGACGCCCGCCCGGCGCACCCCGGCGTCGGTGCGGCTGCGGGCCGCGGTGCGCGCCTCGCCGGCGAGGGTGTGCAGCGCGGGTACGGCCGCGGCTCCGGACTCCCCCGCCCGGGCCAGCACGCGGCCCAGCCCGGCCAGCTCGGCCGGCGTGGCGCTCCAGGCCACGTGCGGAGCCGCGCCCAGCCGGAGCCGGCCGGCGACGGTGGCGAGCGCCTCGCCCAGCGGACCCGGGAGTGCCGGCGCGACGGCGGCCAGCGCGCTGCCGACCGGCAGGCCCGCGCCGAGGCAGACGGCCAGCAGGTCGCAGGCCACCGGCAGCTCCGCCGTCACCTGCTCGCCGCCGTCGTCCCGGCCCGTCGCGCGCTGCAGCAGCCGATCGGCCAGCACGGCGGCGACCAGCCCGCTCACGGCGCCAGCCGGCCCTCCGAGCAGCAGGGCCGTCGCGAGGCCGGCTGCCACCGGGACCAGGAAGCGCCGGCTGCCGCCGGGCGGCGTCTCGACGACCGGCGGGGAGGCCGTGGGCGACGGGCCGGGCAACCGGGCCACGGCCCGCACGCGAGCGGTCAGCCGCGCGGTGGGCGACGGCCAGGCGCACAGCGCGGCGGCGAGCAGCAGCGCCGCCAGGGAAGGCGTCACGGCGTCCCGCTCACCGCAGTGCCCGCCGGACCAGCCGTGCCGACCACGCGAGCCCCACGGCCTCCAGGGCGACGCCGAGGACGAGCAGCACCTGCCCGGCCGCGGTCGTGGTGAGGACCGCCCACGGGTCGGCGCCGATGCCGCTGCCCATCGCGAGCGCCAGCAGCGGCAGCCCGGCCAGCAGCGCGGCACTGGCGCGCGGACCGGCGGTCGCCGAGCGCAGCTCCAGCCGCTGCCGCCGGCGGGCGCGCAGGTCGTCCTCGACCGCGCCGGCCACCGCGGCCAGCGAGCAGCCCGTACGGGCGCTGAGCAGCACCGCCGCGGCGACCCGCTCGAGCGCGCGGTCGAGGTCCGACCGCGCCGGCGGGGTACTCGCCTCCGGCGCACGGAGGGCACGGGCGAGCGCCCCGGCACTCGACTCGTCGGCGCACACGACGACGGCTGCCTGGGTCGCCGCCTCCAACGGACGGCCGCTGCGGAGCTCGGCGGCCAGGGCGGCGAGCGCGTCGGCGAGGGCGTCGAGCCGCTCGTCGTCGCGGCGGTGCGCCCGCTGGCGGACGACGGCGCGGACGGCCCCACCGGCGAGGACGCCGGCCAGGGCGGCGACCAGCGGGGTGCTCAGCACCGCCCCTCCGACGGCGGCGAGGACCGCGGCCGACCCGGGCCACGCCGACGGCGGGACCGAGGCCGCCCACCGGGTGTGCGCCCTCCCCGCGCGGGTCAGCCGGCGCAACCGCCGGCGCCGGTGCGCGGACCGGCCGGGCCAGAGCAGCACCGCCGTCGCGACGAGGACCAGCGCGCCGGTCACGCCGCCGTCCCGTCGAGCAGCGCGACCAGCCGCAGCTCCCCCGGGCACGGGCCGCCGTCGGCACGCCAGCCCGGTTCGACGGTCACCAGGTCACCGTCGCGGCGGACCACGCCGATCTCCTCCACCCGGCGTCCCGCCGTGGTGCGGCGCAGGTGGACGACGACCGCGAGCGCGGCCGCCGCCTGGCTGTGCACGGCCCTGCGGTCGAGGCCCGCGGCCACCCCGAGTGCCTCCAGCCGTGCCGGCACCTCCCCCGGCCGGTTGGCGTGCAGGGTGCCGCAGCCACCGTCGTGCCCGGTGTTCAGTGCGGCGAGCAGGTCGGTCACCTCCGCGCCGCGGACCTCGCCGACCACCAGCCGGTCCGGCCGCATCCGCAGCGCCTGGCGCACCAGGTCGCGCAGCGTCACCCGGCCGACGCCCTCGACGTTGGGCGGGCGGGTGAGCAGCCGGACGACGTGCGGGTGGGCCGGCGTCAGCTCCGAGGCGTCCTCGCACAGCACGATGCGCTCGCCGTCGGGCACCTCGCCGAGCAGCGCGGACAGCAGGGTGGTCTTGCCCGACCCGGTGCCCCCGGTGACGAGGAAGGCCAGTCGCGCGTCCAGCACCGCCCGCAGCAGCCCCTCCGACGCACCGGGCAGCGTCCCGTGCGTGGCGAGCTCCGCCAGCCCCAGGGAGCAGCGGCGCAGCACCCGCAGCGACAGGCAGGTGCCGGCTCCCGAGACCGGCGGGAGGACCGCGTGCAGACGCGTGCCGTCGGGCAGGCCGGCGTCCACCCACGGCGCGGCGTCGTCGAGGCGGCGTCCGGCGCTGGCCGCCAGCCGCACGGCCAGCCGGCGGACGGCGTCCTCGTCGGGGAAGCGCACCCCGGCGCGCTCGAGGCCGGCGCCGCGGTCCACCCAGACCTCGGCGGGGCCGTTGACCAGGACGTCGGTGACCGCGGGTTCGCGCAGCAGGGGCTCCAGCGGTCCGGCGCCGGCCAGCTCGTGGACCGCGTCGCGCACCGCGTCGAGGACGTCGGCGTCCCCGAGCAGGCCGGCCTCCTCCCGCACCAGCGCGGCGACGGCCGCCCGGCTGGGCGGTCCGGGCTCGAGGGCGAGGCGGGCGCGGACCCGCTCGACCAGCGGCAGCGCGCTCACGCCGCCCACCGGGACCGGTCGAGCTCGCCCAGCAGCCGGCGGGTGAGCGCACCGAGGGGGCTGCGCGGCGCCACGGACGGCGGCTCGCCCCGTTCACCGCGCGGCAGGGCACCGCGGTCGTGGCCCAGCTCCGCGGTCACCGGGCGGCCGGCCACGGTCGCCACCTCCTGTACCGACAGGCCGCCGGCCGCCGGACGCACGACCAGGCGGGCCGCCGACCAGGGCGCCGGGCCACCCGGTGGACCGGAGACCAGCAGCCGGGCGGCCGACGCCGCGCGCAGCCGCGCGGGGACGACCAGCACGGCCAGGTCAGCCTCGGCGAGCACGGCCTCGGCCAGCCCGTCGCCCCGCGGGCCGGGCCGGGGCAGGTCGACCACCACCGGCCACCCGCAGGCACGGGCGGCGTCGACGACCGCGGTCAGCGCCTCGGCGGGCAACGGTGCGGGGTCCTCCCGAGAGGCGGCCAGCACGTGCACCCCGCCGACCCCGGGCAGGACGGCGAGCAGGGCGTCGCCGGCCACCCGGCCACGCACCCCGGTGAGCGCCGGCCAGCGCAGCCCCTCGGCGTCCTCGGCGCCCAGCAGCAGGTCCAGCCCGCCGCCCCACGCGTCGGCGTCGACCAGCAGCACGCCCTCGGTGTCCTCCGCCGCGGTGACGGCCAGCGCGGCGGCCAGCGTGCTCGCGCCGGCGCCGCCGCAGCTGCCGCTGACCACGGCCAGCCACCCGCGCTCGACCGGCGAGCGCACGGCGTCGGCGGCGCGGGACACCAGCCACGCCTCGTCGTCGGGCAGGACGGCGACGCGCTCGGCACCCAGCTCGACCGCCGCCGCCCACGCCGGCGCGGGCAGCGGGTCCGCCGCGACGACCACCACGCCCGGCCGTCGGGGCAGTGCGCGGACCGCCGGGCTGGCGAGGACGTCGGCGCCGAGCAGGACGACCGCGGCCTCCCGGGCGGCCCGCCGCAGCGCCGGACCGCCGGTGGCGACCTCCGGCTCGGTGCCGGCCGCTGCCAGGAGGCGGAGGAGGTCGTCGAGGAGGTCCTCGTCGGTGCTGACGACGAGCGGACGCGAGCGCGGGACGGAGGACGGGCGGGAGGGCAGGCGGGTGGGCACGCGGCCCAGCCCAGCGCAGCGCGGAGCCGGGGCGGTGCCGCGGCCGGGTTCTGTGGATGACCCGGAGGGGTGTGGACGGCGCGCGCGTGCCCGTCGGCACCGCCCGATCCGCTTACAGTCGTGAGCTGTGACCCGCGCTGCGGCGTTCTTCGACCTGGACAAGACGGTCATCGCCAAGTCCAGCACCCTGGCCTTCGGCCGCCCCTTCTTCGCGGGCGGGCTGATCAACCGCCGTGCCGTGCTCAAGGGCGCCTACGCGCAGTTCACCTTCTCCCTCGCCGGCGCCGACGCGCAGCAGATGGAGCGGATGCGGGCGCAGATCACCCGGATGGCCACCGGCTGGGACGTCGCGACGGTGCACGACATCGTCCGGGAGACCCTGCACGAGATCGTCGACCCGCTGGTCTACGCCGAGGCCGCCGACCTCATCGAGGAGCACCGGGCGGCCGGGCGGGAGATCGTCATCGTCTCCAGCAGCGGCGCGGAGATGGTCGAGCCGATCGGCGAGATGCTCGGCGCCGACCGTGTGGTGGCGACGCGGATGGTGACCGTCGACGGCCACTACACCGGCGAGATCGACTTCTACGCCTACGGCCAGAACAAGGCCGTGGCGATGCGGCAGGTGGCCGCCGAGAGCGGCTACGACCTGGCCGACTGCTACGCCTACAGCGACTCGGTCACCGACCTGCCCATGCTGAGCGCGGTCGGGCACCCCACGGCGGTCAACCCCGACCGGGCCCTGCGCCGGGCCGCCGCCGAGCGGGGCTGGTCGGTGCTGGAGTTCACCCGGCCGGTGGCCATGCGCTCGCGGTTCCCGGTGCCGCCGTCGCCGGTGGTGACCGGTGCGGCGATGGGCGTGGGCGCGGCGGTCGCGGGGCTGGCCTGGTACGCGCGGCGGCGGGCCCTGCGCGTCGTGTCGGCTGCGGTCGCGCCGGCCGTGCCCCCGGTGCCCGCGGTCCCCGCCGTCGGCCGCTGGCGGCGCCGCGGCGCCTGAAGGGCCCTCCTGCCTCCCTGGAAGGACCCCGTCCCCCTCACCCCTCGCGAGCTCGGGGCGAGCCTCTGGACGCGGCCGTGGGGGCTCGCGGTGGGTCCCTGCAGGCGGGCCGCTGTTCAGAACGGGAGCCGCTCCCGGATGCCGTCGGTCAGCGTGCGGACGGCCGACACCGGCGTGAACGCCCGCGCCGCCCGGGTGAGCGCCTCCTGCTCGTCGGGGCGCAGGTCGACGTCGGCGGCCGCGGCGTTGGCCTCCATCTGCTCCACGCCGGACGCGCCGGGGATGACCACCACCTGCGGCAGCGAGACCAGCCAGGCGAGCGCGATCGTCCCGGGACGCACGCCGTGCGCGTCGGCGACCTCGCGGAGGACGTCGAGCAGCGGCTGCACCCGGCGCAGGTTCTGCGTGCCGAACAGCGGGTTGGCCGCCCGCACGCCACCCGGCCGGTGGTCGGTGTCGTAGCGGCCGCCGAGCAGGCCCTGTGCCAGCGGGCTGTAGGCGATGACGACCCGCTGCTCGCGTTCGGCGAAGGGCACCAGGTCCTCGAGTGCACCCGGGCGGGCGAGGGAGAAGTCCACCTGGTTGCTGACCACGGGCCGGCCCAGGGCGGCGTCGGCGGCCTGCCAGCGCGCCAGCGAGTAGTTGGAGACGCCGACGGCGCCGATGCTGCCCTCGTCGAGCAGTGCGCGCAGCCCGCGCATCGTCACGGTGTCGGGGACGACGGGGTTGGGCTGGTGCACCTGGTAGAGCGGGATCCGCTCGAGCCCCAGCCGCCGGGCGCTGCCCTCGAGCCGGTTGCGGACCACCGGCGGGAAGGGGGCCACCGGGAAGAGCTTCGAGGCGACGACGACCTCGGCGCGCTCGTTCCCCAGCGCCTCGCCGAGGATCCGCTCGCTGCGGCCGAAGCCGTAGACCTCGGCGGTGTCGAAGAGCGTCACGCCCAGCTCCCGGGCGCGGCGCACGATGTCCTTCGCCGCCCCGGAGGCGTAGCCCTCGCCGTAGCCCCACTCCCGGGAGCCGAACTGCCAGGTGCCCAGGCCGATCCGGCTGACCCGGCCGACCCGGTCGACGTCGAGGTAGCGCACCTCCCCACCCTCTCCCGGGCCGGCCGGAGTCGCAGGGCGGACGGCGGGCGGTCAGCCGCGCAGGATGGCCTCGGCGATGGCCAGGCCCTCGCGGGCGCCGAGCTCGGTGGCCCGGCAGCAGTGCACCAGCCAGGCGGCCACGCCGTCGGGTCCCCCGGAGGCGTAGCCGGCCAGGCGCGCCCGGTACTCCTCGGTGCCCAGCTCGGCGAGGCCGACCTCGGGCACCGACACGGCCTTGGGGTCCAGCCCGCGGCCGATCGTGGTGAGCCGGCCGGCGGCGCGGGCGACGACGCCGTCGGCGGTGCCGAACGGCGCGAGGGCGGCCAGCTCGCCGTGCACCAGGCCGGCGACCAGCACCGCCGGCACCGTCGAGGTGCTCGTGACCACCTGGAACAGGCCGTTCAGCCGGGGCCCGGCGTGCGGTGCGGGCCGGCCGAGGTCGGCGCGGTCGACCAGGTCGGCGGCGGCCAGCACGTGCAGCCGGGCGAGCACCTGACCGGGCGCCCGCGACCAGGTCTCGACCATCGACCCGAGCCCGACCGAGACCCGCAGCGAGCCCTGCACGACCGGGTCGTCCACCGACCCGGCGCGCAGGTCGGCCAGGGGCACGTCCACCCCGTCCAGGGCCGCGGAGGCGCGGGCGCCGCGCAGCGCCGACTCGCTGCTGACCTCGGCCGACCGGTTGCGCATCAGCCGGTGCGCCAGCAGCCGGTCGATGCCCGCGCGCGCGGCGTCGGCGGCCTCGCGGACCCCGGGGAGCTCGAGCAGCGGGGCCAGCGGGTCGGGACCGGCGGGCGAGGCCGCTGGGCGGCCGGCCCCCGGTCGGACGGGGATGGTCACGTCCCGACGGTACGAGCCGCCCGGGTCCGTCCCGACGGGGCCGTCCCCGTCCGGAGCCGCCGCTCGCGCTGTCCTACGCTCGGCGACCACCATGGCCCGTCCGCTCACCCTCCTCCTCGTCCGGCACGGCCAGAGCGAGTGGAACGCCGCCGGGCTCATGCAGGGCCAGACGGCGCACGTGCCGCTCACCGGGCTGGGGCACGAGCAGGCCGCGGCCGCGGCGCGCGAGCTGGCCGTCCTGCGGCCGGGGACGATGCTGTCCAGCGACCTGCGCCGGGCGGTGCAGACCGCCGAGCACTGCGCCCGCGCCACCGGGCTGCCGTTCACCACCACGCCGGCGCTGCGCGAGCAGGGCTACGGGGTGCTGGAGGGCCGGCCCTCCCGGGAGCTGTGGGACGTCGTCGACTGGACCGATCCGCACTGGTCGGCCGAGGGCGGGGAGAGCCTGGCGCAGCTGCACGCGCGGGTCGCGGACCTCCTCGCGCGACTGCGGGCCGAGCCGCCGGCCGACGTGGTCGCGCTGGTCACCCACGGGGACACCATCCGGGCCGCACAGGCGGTCGCGGCCGGGCTCGGCCCCGCGGAGATGCCGGCGGTGACGCCGCACAACGGCACGGTGACCCGCCTGGACCTCACCGCGGTGGCGGCACCGTGAGCCGGGTGCTCGTGCTCGGCGGGTCGCGGTCGGGGAAGTCGGCGCACGCCGAGTCACTGGTGGCCGGCCGCGCCGACGTCGTCTACCTGGCCACGTCGACGCCGGCCGCCGGCGACGGCGAGTGGGCGCGGCGGGTGGCCGCCCACCGCGCCCGCCGCCCGGCCGGGTGGACGACGCTCGAGACGACGGCGCCCAGCGACCTGCTGCGCGGCGGCACAGTGCTGGTCGACAGCGTGACCACGTGGGTGGCGGCGCTCATGGACGAGACCGGGGTCTGGGCCGACGAGCCCGGCGCGCTCGACCGGCTGGCCGGCCGCTGCGACGCGCTGGTCAACTCCTGGACGATGACGCCGGCGCACGTGGTGGCGGTCAGCGACGAGGTCGGCCTCGGGGTGGTGCCGGAGACCCGGTCGGGACGGCTGTTCCGCGACACCCTCGGCGAGGTCAACCAGCGGCTGGCCGGCACCGCCGACGAGGTCTGGTTCGTGGTGGCCGGCCTGCCCCAGCGACTGCGGTGAGCACGCGGAGGCCGGCACGGTGAGGTGGACCGGACCCCTGGAGTCGGTCGCGCTGCTCACCGTGGTCCGGGTGCCCGCGGCCGCCGCGACCTCGACCCGCGGGGTGCTGCCGTGGGCGCCGCTGGTCGGGCTGGCGCTGGGCGGCGCAGCGGCCGGCGTCGGCGTGCTCGGTGCGCACCTGGTGTCCCCGCTGGCCGGGGCGGTGGCGGCACTGGCCCTGCTGGCGGCGCTGACCCGGGCGCTGCACCTCGACGGCCTGGCCGACACCGCCGACGGCCTGGGACCGCTCCGTGGCCGCGAGCGGGCGCTGCAGGTGATGCACCAGGGCGACGTCGGCCCGTTCGGGGTGGTCACGCTCGTGCTCACACTGCTGCTGCAGGCGGCGGCCGCGGCGGCCCTGCTCGAGCGGGACGGCGGCTGGCTCGCGCTGTGGGCGGCGGTGGTCGTGGCCCGGCTGGCGATGGCCCGCACCGGCCTGCCCGGCGTGACGACCGCCGAGGGCTCGACGCTGGGTCGGGCCGTCGCCGGCACCGTCTCGGCGCCGTGGCTGGCCGGCTGGGCGCTCACCGCCGGCGTGCTCGCAGGAGCGGCGGCGTGGCTGGCGACGGGTCCTGGCGCCGCCGCAGGACTGGTCGGCGCGGCAGTCGCCGGGCTGCTCGCGGCCGAGACCGTACGAGTGCGCGCCACCGCCCGCCTCGGCGGGGTCACCGGGGACGTGATGGGGGCCATGGGCGAGGCGGCGGCGACCGTCGTGCTCGTGGCCGCCGCCGCCCTCGGGTCGTTCGCCTAGCCGGACCGCGGTCCGGCGCCGGCCGTCAGCGGCGGCGGGTCAGCGAGCCGAGCAGCCGGCCCAGCCCGCCAGAGGCCGCCGTGGTCGGTGCCCCGCGGCCCATGCGGCGGGTCGGGGTGCCGGCGGACATGCGGGTGCGGCCCATGCCGCGGCCGGTGCCGGTGGTGCGGCCCATGCCGCGCCCGGTCGTGGCACGCCCCGCGGTGGCGCGGCCTCCGGCGGCGCCCCGACGAGCCGTGGTCTCAGCAGTTCCGAGGAGTCGGTTCAGGATGCCCATGCAGGTCAGGTACCCAGTAGTCGAGCGCGCGAACCCGTGTGGTGGCCCTTCTGCAGGGGCCCGCCGCGAGCGTGCGAGCGGCGGGGCGGGAGGGTCCTCCTTCAGGCCGACGCACCCTGCTGAGCCGGGGTCTCGCCGCCCTCCAGGTCGCCCTCGGTGTCGAGGTAGGCCTGCCGCAGCTCGGCCAGCAGCGCCGGGTCCGGTTCGGCCCACATGCCCCGGTCCACCGCCTCCAGCAGCCGCTCGGCTATCCCGTGCAGCGCCCACGGGTTGGACTGCTCCATGAACGCGCGGTTCTCGGGGTCGAGCACGTAGGTCTGGGTCAGCTGCTCGTACATCCAGTCGGCCACCACCCCGGTCGTGGCGTCGTAGCCGAACAGGTAGTCGACCGTGGCGGCCAGCTCGAAGGCGCCTTTGTAGCCGTGCCGGCGCATCGCCGAGAGCCACTTCGGGTTGACCACCCGGGCACGGAACACCCGCGAGGTCTCCTCGGTCAGCGAGCGGGTGCGCACCTGCTCGGGCCGGGTGGAGTCGCCGATGTAGGCCGCGGGCGCCTTCCCGGTCAGCGCGCGGACGGTCGCCACCATCCCGCCGTGGTACTGGAAGTAGTCGTCGGAGTCGGCGATGTCGTGCTCGCGGGTGTCGACGTTCTTGGCCGCCACCGCGATCCGCCGGTAGGCCGCCTCCATGTCCGGCCGCGCCTGCACCCCGTCGAGGTCTCGGCCGTAGGCGTAACCGCCCCACACCGCGTACACCTCGGCCAGGTCGGCGTCGCCGCGCCAGTCCCGCGAGTCGATCAGCGACAGCAGCCCCGCCCCGTAGGCACCGGGCTTGGAGCCGAACACCCGCGTGGTCGCCCGCCGGCGGTCGCCGTGGCCGGCGACGTCGGCGTCCACGTGCGCCCGCACGAAGTTCC
This sequence comes from Geodermatophilus maliterrae, assembly GCF_041018925.1. NCBI lineage: Bacteria > Bacillati > Actinomycetota > Actinomycetes > Geodermatophilales > Geodermatophilaceae > Geodermatophilus > Geodermatophilus maliterrae. The sequence goes on along the minus strand of NZ_JBFNXQ010000040.1, from coordinate 3,058 downwards.
GGTCCGCGGGCTCGTCCAGCCCGGCCACCAGGGTCACCGCGTCGTCCAGCATGGTCACCACGTGCGGGAAGGCGTCCCGGAAGAAGCCCGAGATGCGCACGGTGACGTCGATCCGCGGCCGGCCGAGCTCGTCCAGCGGCACCGGCTCGAGCGAGGTCACCCGCCGCGACGCCTCGTCCCACACCGGGCGCACGCCGAGCAGGGCCAGCACCTCGGCGACGTCGTCGCCCGAGGTGCGCATCGCCGAGGTGCCCCAGACCGACAGCCCGACCGAGGGCGGGTACTCGCCCGTGTCGGCCAGGTACCGCGACACCAGCGACTCGGCCATCGCCTGCCCGGTCTCCCACGCCAGCCGCGACGGCACCGCCCGCGGGTCGACGGAGTAGAAGTTGCGCCCGGTCGGCAGCACGTTGACCAGCCCGCGCAGCGGCGAGCCCGACGGCCCGGCCGGCACGTAGCCGCCCTCGAGGGCGTGCAGGGTCGCGTCCAGCTCGTCGGTGGTCCGCTCCAGCCGCGGCACCACCTCGTCGACGGCGAACCGCAGGACGGCGGCCACGCCCTCGTCCTCGCGGCCCAGGACCTCCCGCACGACCACGTCGACGGCGTCCGCCGTCCAGCCGCGGTCCTCCATGCCGGCGACCAGCGCCTCGGCGGAGGCCTCGACGGCGTCGGTGGCGTGCAGCCCGGCGGAGCCGTCCTCGGTCAGGCCGAGCGCCTCCCGCAGCCCGGGCAGCGCGACCGCGCCGCCCCAGATCTGCCGGGCCCGCAGCATGGCCAGCACCAGGTCGACGCGGGCCGAGCCCGACGGCGGGGTGCCCAGCACGTGCAGGCCGTCGCGGATCTGCGAGTCCTTGATCTCACAGAGCCAGCCGTCGACGTGCAGGATCATCTCGTCGAAGTGCTCGTCGGCCGGCCGCTCGTTGAGCCCCAGGTCGGCGTCGAGCTTGGCCGCCTGCAGCAGCGTCCAGATCTGCGCGCGGACGGCGGGCAGCTTCCCGGGGTCCATCGCCGCGATGTTGGCGTGCTCGTCGAGCAGCTGCTCCAGCCGGGCGATGTCGCCGTAGGAGTCGGCCCGCGCCATCGGGGGCACCATGTGGTCGACCAGCGTGGCGTGCGCGCGGCGCTTGGCCTGCGAGCCCTCGCCGGGGTCGTTGACGAGGAACGGGTAGACCAGCGGCAGGTCGCCGATCGCGGCGTCGGGCCCGCACGAGGCCGACAGGCCGACGGTCTTGCCGGGCAGCCACTCGAGGTTGCCGTGCTTGCCCACGTGCACCAGCGCGTGCGCGCCGAAGACCGACCGCAACCACCAGTAGGCGGCCAGGTAGTGGTGCGAGGGCGGCAGGTCGGGGTCGTGGTAGATCGCGATCGGGTTCTCGCCGAAACCGCGCGGCGGCTGCACCATCACCACGACGTTGCCCGCCCGCAGCGCGGCGAAGACGATCGCGCCGTCGCTCTCGTCGACGAACAGCGAGCCGGGGGCCTGGCCCCAGTGCTCGGTCATCGCCGCGCGCAGGTCCTCCGGCAGCGTCTCGAAGAACGCCCGGTACTCCGCCGCCGGGATGCGCACCGGGTTGCCCGACAGCTGCTCGTCGGTGAGCCAGTCGGCGTCCTGGCCGCCCGCGGCGATGAGCGCGTGCACCAGCGCGTCCCCGTCGAGGTCGGCCACGCCGGGCAGCGCGTCGGGGCCGTCGAACGGGCCGACGTCGTAGCCCTGGCCGTGCATGGCGGCCAGCAGCCGCACGACCGAGGCGGGCGTGTCCAGGCCGACGGCGTTGCCGATCCGGGCGTGCTTGGTCGGGTAGGCGCTCAGCATGACCACGATCCGGCGCTCGGCCGGCGGGGTGTGCCGGAGCCGGGCGTGCGCGACGGCGGTGCCGGCGACGCGGGCGGCGCGCTCGGGGTCGGCGACGTAGGTGGTCAGGCCGTCCTCGTCGGTCTCCTTGAACGAGAACGGCACGCTGATCAGCCGGCCGTCGAACTCCGGGATCGCGACCTGGTTGCCGACGTCGAGCGGCGAGAGCCCGTCGTCGTCGGCCAGCCAGTCCGCGCGCGAGCGGGTCAGGCACAGCCCCTGGACGACCGGCACGTCGAGGGAGGCGAGCTGGCCGACGTCCCAGGCGCCGTCGTCCCCGCCGGCCTGCGCGGTGGCCGGGCGCGAGCCGCCGGCCGCGAGCACGGTGACCACCAGCGCGTCGGCGGTGCGCAGGACGTCGAGCAGCTCGTCGGAGACGCTGCGCAGCGAGGAGGTGAACACCGGCAGCGCCCGACCGCCGGCGTCCTCGACCGCGCGGCACAGGGCCTCGACGAAGGCGGTGTTCCCGGCCAGGTGGTGCGCCCGGTAGTAGAGGACGGCGATCCGCGGGCCGCTCGTGGTGCCGGCGGTGCGCTCCAGGACGCCCCAGTCGGGCGCGACGGCGGGCGGCTCGAAGCCCTCGCCGGTGAGCAGCACGGTGTCGGAGAGGAACCGGTGCAGCTGCACGAGGTTGTCCGGCCCGCCCTGCGCGAGGTAGCCGTGCGCCTCGGTGGCCACGCCCATCGGGACGGTCGACAGCTCCATCAGCTCGGCGTCGGGCACCTGCTCCCCGCCGAGGACGACGACCGGCGCGGGCCCGGCGAGCAGCGGCGCGAGCATCTCCTCGTACTGCCGGCGCACCCCGAGGATGCGGACGACGACCAGGTCCGCCCCCTCGGTCAGCGCCGCGACGCCGTCGTCGCCGAGCCGGACGGGGTTGCCGAGCCGCCAGTCCGCGCCGCTGGCGCGGGCGGAGAGCAGGTCGGTGTCACTGGTGGAGAGCAGGGCGAACACGCTGCGTCCTCACTCGGGGTCCGCGCCCCGGGTCGTCGGGCACGGCAGCCGGAGTGTCTGGCTCCCCCGGGAGTCCGGGGACACAGTGGCGGGACCGCGCCGGGTTCGCACCGGCTTCCTGCGCGCACTGCCGTGGTGGCCTGACGGTACCGCCCGCACCGACGGGCTCCACGGTGCGCGGACTCGTGGGGGGGGCCGGCCCCCCGCCCGCCCCGCCCCCCCCCCCCCGCGCCCCCCCCCCCGCCGGGGGGC